>NZ_JAAKNE010000041.1:0-32572 GCF_049170755.1 Aeromonas sp. 604176 | reverse complement strand
TGGTTGATGCCGCGCAGGATCAGCAGCACCGTCTCCCCCATCCGCACCAGCTTGGGACGATTGCTCTGGCCGAGCAGCGACTCCCTGGCCGCCTCGCTGAGCAAGGGGGTCTGCAACAGCCAGCGCGCCGAATCGGGATTGCCGTAATCCAGATGCAGCCAGCCGGGATGCGCCGCCGGGACTTCGCTTCCCGCCGTCAGCGGCGCCATGCCACCCTTGCCATCCAGGGTCAGGGCATAAATCACTTCACCGGGCACCCGATCCATCTCGTCTCCTTCTCGTTTCATGTGCTGGCCCCAGCTTACACCAAAGGCGGGGCCGACTCAGCCCCGTGCCTGTAAGGGGAGGCTTGTGTTAACATGCCCGCTCTCGTTTTCTATCCGCTTTCACTACAGGAAACCATGCCATGCCCATCTGGGTTGATGCCGATGCCTGTCCCATTCCGGTCAAGGAGATCCTCTACCGCGCCGCCCACCGCGCCCAGGTCGTCACCACCCTGGTGGCCAATCAGGGATTGCGGGTGCCTCCCTCGCCTTTCATCAAAACCCAGCAGGTGGAGAAGGGATTCGATGTGGCAGATCATGTCATCGCTCAGCAGGTTCAGCCCGGCGATCTGGTGATCACCGGTGACATCCCCCTCGCCTCCTGGGTGATCGATGCCGGCGGCGAGGCGCTCAATCCTCGCGGCGAGATCTACACCCGCGAGACCATCAAGGCGCGGCTCGGCATGCGCAACTTTATGGAAGAGCTGCGCTCGGCTGGCGTGCAGACCGGCGGCCCGGCCCCCTTCAATGCCGCTGACAAGCAGCGTTTTGCCAATGCCCTCGACAAGTGGCTGGTCAAAGGCAAGCTGTAAAGAGACCCTAAAGGCGCCCAATATGGGCGCTTTTTCGCCGTAACATCCTGATTTTTAAAATAAGAGCTGACCACAACCGTCAGGCTGGTAAGATGCGCCGCCATCTTGTCCACGCCGTAATCATCATGACCGCCCAAGGGCACCTGCTCTTCTCCGTTACCTGCACCCTGATCGCCCACAAACTGCAGCTCACTCCGGTGCTGGCCGATGCCAGCCTGTGGCAGACAATCCCTGCCGCGCTGGCCAGCGCCCTGTTGCCCGACCTCGACCACCCCAAATCGGTGCTGGGGCAGCGCCTGCCGTGGATCTCGAAACCTCTGTCGCGGCTGTTCGGCCATCGCGGCTTCACCCACAGTCTGCTGGCGGTCGCCGCCGCTGTCTGGGGGCTGAACCAGAGCCTGCCGCCGGACACCCTGCCCATGGGGGTCAAGGATGCCCTTATCGTCGGCTACTTGAGTCATCTGCTGGGGGACTGGCTCACCCCGGCGGGCATTCCGCTCTTCTGGCCCATCAAACGCCGTTACCGCCTGCCGGGCTGGCCGCTGCGCAGTGGCGGCGCAATCGAAACCGGCTTTTGCACCCTAACCCTGCTGGTTGCCGGCTGGTGGTGCGGCTGGCAGCTGTAAGCCAGAAACAAAAAAGCCCCTGACGAGGTCAGGGGCCCAAGCAGTGGTGCGAACCACTAGAGGATCAGATCATGATGCCTGCGATAACAGCAGAGAGCAGGCTGACCAGGGTAGAACCGTAGACCAGCTTCAGACCGAAGCGGGAAACCATGTTTCCCTTCTCTTCGTTCAGCGCTTTTACCGCACCGGCGATGATGCCGATGGAGCTGAAGTTGGCGAAGGAGACCATGAAGATGGAGAGGATGCCGACGGTGCGCGGAGAGAGCTCGGCAGCCACCTTGCCCAGATCCATCATCGCCACGAACTCGTTGGTCACCAGCTTGGTCGCCATGATGGAGCCCGCTTGCAGCGCTTCACCACTCGGGATACCCAGGATCCAGGCGATCGGGTAGAAGAGGTAACCCATGACGAACTGGAAGTTCACGCCAAATGCCATCTCGAACAGGTAGTTGATCAGGGCGATCAGGGCGATAAAGCCCACCAGCATGGCACCCACGATAACGGCAACGGTGAAACCGGCCATGATGTACTCACCCAGCATCTCGAAGAAGTTCTCTTTCTTCGGGGTGTGGTGCTCGTCACCTTCGGCAATGGCCTTGATGTCGGTCACGGAGTTATCCGGCTCGTAGGGGTTGATCAGCGACAGCACCACGAAGGTACTGAACATGTTGAGCACCAGCGCGGCAACCACATAGCGCGGCTCGATCAGCTGCATGTAGGCACCGACGATGGACATGGAGACGGTAGACATGGCCGTCGCAGCCAGGGTGTACATCTGCTTCTCGTTCAGGTGCGGCAGGATGTTCTTGAGGGCGATGAAGTTCTCGGACTGGCCGACGATCATCGAGCTGATGGCGTTGAAAGACTCCAGCTTGCCCATGCCGTTGATCTTGGCCAGCACGGTACCGATACCGCGGATCACCAGCGGCAGCAGGCGGATGTACTGCAGAATACCGATCAGCACGGAGATGAAGACGATGGGCATCAGCACCATCAGGAAGAAGGAGAAGGCCCCTTCGTTGACCAGACCACCGAACACGAAGTCGGTACCCTGTTTGGCAAACTCCATCAACTTGGTGAAGCCGGCGGCAAAGCCCCCCACCACCGCCAGACCCACTTCCGAGTTCAGCATGAACCAGGCCAGCGCCAGTTCGACCACCAGCAGTTGGCCGATATAACGCAGCTTGATCTGTTTCCAGTTGTGGCGGTTAGCCAGCAGAGAGAGAGCGAGGACCATCACCAGTCCGAGCACAAAGTGAACGTATTCCATACCTGTAGCACCTGAGTAAATTGTAATTTTTGACCGGCGCCATCATAGACATTTGCACATTTAAAAATCAGATAGCCATCACAATCCCGCGCAATATTATGGAGGCAGGATAATACAAACGTTTTTAAATTAATTACGCAACAACCTGATATTAATCGCACAACTTTGACGACGACAAATTCATTAAAAAACATGATATTACATAATTAAAATGGCATTTTCATGGCCCTCCAAAATATCTTGATATCATTTTCGCAACATTGTGTTTAATGCCACACTCGCCAATAGAATATTTTTCAACCATTATATTTAAACAACAGAAATGGCAAACGTTTATCCGCAATAAATAATTACATGCATGTTTGAATAATTACCCCGATATCCTTTCACATATTGCTCACAACCAATCTGGCAACAAATACCCCCATAATGTGCCCCCCATGGCCAGCCGTTCAAAAATCCGCCACATCCGGTGCCACATTCTGGTATGATGCGCGGCCTTAGCGCTCGCGCATCCCCGTTTTCTCCGAAATAGAGTCCTTTTGTGAACAACAGCGAATTTAGCAGCCTCAATCTCTCCCCCGCCCTGCAAGAGAACCTCACCAGCCTGGGTTACCTGCAGATGACCCCGATCCAGGCCCAGAGCCTGCCCCTGGTGCTCGATGGCAAAGACCTGATCGCCAAGGCAAAAACCGGCAGCGGCAAGACCGCCGCCTTCGGCCTCGGCCTGCTGGCCAAGCTCAACATCAACCGCCTCGAAGTGCAGGCGCTGGTACTCTGCCCGACCCGCGAACTGGCGGATCAGGTGGCCACCGAGATCCGCCGTCTGGCGCGCGCCCTGCCCAACGTCAAGCTGGTGACCCTGTGCGGCGGCACCCCAACCGCACCGCAGTCAGCCACCCTGAGCTTTGGTGCCCACATCGCCGTCGGCACCCCGGGTCGCATTCTCAAGCATCTGGAGCAAGGCACGCTGGAGCTATCCGGCCTCAAGACGCTGGTGCTGGATGAAGCGGATCGCATGCTGGACATGGGCTTTGGCGAAGATATCAACCGGGTCATCAGCTATGCCCCCCAGCAGCGCCAGACCCTGCTCTTCTCCGCCACCTATCCGGAAGGGATCGCCCAGATGAGCCGCGGCGTGCAGCGCAATCCGGTCGAGGTGAGCGTGGAATCCCTGCACGAGGGGAGCGCCATCGAACAGAAGCTCTACGAAGTGCCTGCCGGTCAGCGCCTCGACGCCCTCACCTGGCTGCTGAGTCACTACCAGCCCAGCTCCTGCGTGGTGTTCTGCAACACCAAGCGCGCCTGTAACGACGTGGCCGACCATCTGGCCGCCAAGGGCTTCTCGGCGCTGGCGCTGAATGGCGATCTGGAACAGCGCGAGCGGGATCAGGTGCTGGTGCGTTTTGCCAACGGCAGCGCCACCATTCTGGTGGCCACCGATGTGGCGGCCCGCGGCCTCGACATCAAGGAGCTGGGCGCCGTCATCAACTACGAGCTGACCTATGATCCGGAAGTGCACGTGCACCGCATCGGCCGTACCGGTCGTGCCGGCCAGCAGGGTCTGGCCCTGAGTCTCTATCAGCCGAACGAGGCCCAGCGCGTCAACTTTATCGAAGAGTACCAGCAAGCTCCGATGCCGCTGGGTGATCTCGACAGCATCGGCCGCGACATCAAGCCGATCGCCCCGCAGATGGTGACCCTCTCCATCGATGCAGGCCGCAAGACCAAGGTGCGGGCCGGTGACATTCTGGGTGCCCTGACCGGTGAAGGCGGCATTGCCGGCGCCGACGTGGGCAAGATCCAGATCTCCGAGCAGTACTCCTACGTCGCGGTGAAGCGCAGCGTGGCGAGCGCCGCCCTCAAGCGGTTGCAGGAAGGCAAGATCAAGGGGCGCAGCTACCGCGCCCGCAAACTGGGCTAAGGTTCTTTGCAAGTCGTTAGCCAGACCACAGGCGCCTGACAGGCGCCTGTTTCATATCTCCGATGCCGCCATGCGGCAAGACAGGCACCATGACCCAAGCAATCCAAACCGATGTGAGCTGCCAAAACTGCGAAGCCTGCTGCTGCCGCCTCGAAGTGATGCTCTTTACCGATACCGGCGTGCCGGACCGTTATGTACTGGAACGGGATGGCGAGATACCGGTCATGCGCCGGCTGGACGATGGCTGGTGTGCGGCCCTCGACCGCAACACCATGATGTGCCGTATCTACGAGGTGCGGCCGCTGATCTGCCGTGAATTCGAAATGGGTGAGCCCGACTGCGTTGACGAACGGGACAAGTGGTTTATCAAGCTGGATTGACCAGGATCCTCGAATGCACTCACCACGATGATGTGCCCCATCCATGTACGAGTACGAGGTGCGGCCGTTGATCTGCCGCGAATTCGAAATGGGTGAACCCGACTGCGTTGACGAACGGGACAAGTGGTTTATCAAGCTGGAGTGAAACCCGTCCAAACGGTGAGCGAGGTGGTCAAGCGTGCGCAGGTTCACAGGGAGCGGTGTTGAGCTGCTCTCCCAGCCACTGGATGGCCGCTGCCTCTTGCTCGAAGTAACGTACCGCCCGAAAGGGTAATCCCTTGAAGATGTTATCCGCCAGATAGCGCTTGAAGCCCCCTACGAAGACCACCGCCAGAAACTGACAGCCACTCTCGGCACACCAGCCAAACTGGCGACGAAAACGGGCCAACACCTCTGGCCCGGCCGCTTCAAACTCGGTCGCGACCTCGACAATCCCCCAGGGGCCATCCATCAGACCGGCCAGTTCGTGACGAAAACGCGCCTCATAGGCCATGGCACCAGCCAGATTGAAAGGGCCACTCGGGCGGCAGATCAGCATCTGACCCCTGCGCTCCATGTCAAATTGCCCATGTGGCTGCATGACTGCTCCCATTCCGTTACCACCACCATCACCTGCAAATTGTTACCACAAGGTAATAATTTATAAGGAAAAGTCCAGCAGCAAACAGGCTTTCCCCAAAGCGTGGTCATTCTATCCAGCAAACCGTCGGCACCTCATGTTACCCACATCCCGCACTGAATCGATATCAAGATGTGCGATTGCAGTTAACGAAACGTTACTGCTATTATCCGCGCCGCCACAAACATTCCACCAGCCGAAAGGTTTGGCACCTCAACAAGGATGTGCAATGAAAAACAGGGACTCGAGTCATTACCAACGGATCTGGCGCTGGCACTTCTACGCCGGTCTCTTTGTCGCCCCTTTCCTGATCCTGCTGTCACTGACCGGGATCGTCTATCTGTTCAAACCCCAGCTCGACAACCTGATGTACCCCGAGCTGATGAAGGTCGCCCCCGCCAGCCAGACCCTGAGTGCCGACCAGCTGCTGGCCAAGGCGATGATGACCATGCCCGATGCCAGCCTGCGTAAATACCTGCCGCCTGCCGCACCCGACCAGAGCGCCCAGTTCATCGTCAATCAGGGGGATCGCGAGCTGACCCTGTTTATGGACCCCGCCAGCGGCGCCCTGCTCGGCACCATGGACAACAAGTGGAATCTGCAAGCGGTAGCCCGCGCCCTGCACGCCGACCTGCTGCTCGGCACCACCGGAGATCGGCTGATCGAACTGGCTGCAGGCTGGGGGCTGGTACTGCTGCTGAGCGGCCTCTACCTCTGGTGGCCACGCAAGGGGCCCGGGGTGGGCGGCATCCTCTGGCCCAGAGTGAGCCAGCGCGGACGCCTCTGGTGGCGGGATCTGCACGCTGTGGTCGGCTTCTGGGGAGCCGGTTTCCTGCTGCTATTGCTGTTGAGCGGCATGACCTGGACCGGTTTCTGGGGCGATCAGTTCGCCGCGGTCTGGAACCGCTTCCCGGCCGCCATGTGGAATGAGGTGCCCAAATCGGCACCGCTGGCCCGCAGCCTGAATCAGGCCCACGAGCAGACCGTTCCCTGGGCGGTGGAGAACACCCCTATGCCCAGCTCGCAGCCGGTCGATGAGGAGCACGATCACGGTGCCATGAACCACGGCGAGCACGAGGGAATGGTGATGGCCAGCCAGCGGATCCCGCTGCAACAGGTGGTGGATATCGCCACAGCCCGGAAGGTGAGTCCGGGGTACAGCATCACCCCGCCGATCGGCACCACCGGTGTCTATACCATCGCAATCTTTGCCGATGATCCGCGCAACGACACTACCCTGCATATCGATCAATACAGTGGCAAGGTGCTGGCCGATGTGCGCTGGCAGGATTACGGCCCGGTCGCCAAAACGGTGGAGAGCGGCGTCATGCTGCACATGGGCAAGCTCTACGGCTGGCCCCATCAGCTCGCCATGCTGCTTATCTGCCTGATGGTGCTGGCCAGCGCCGTGAGTGGTCTGTGGATCTGGTGGTGCCGCCGTCCGCAGGGCCGTCTCGCCGCGCCGCCACTGCCCGCCAAATTGCCGCCGATGCGCGGTGCCATCACCCTGCTGATCCTGCTGGGGATCGCCTTCCCGCTGGTGGGCGCCTCCATGGTTGCCATCTGGCTGCTGGATACTCTGCTATTCTCCCGCCACACGCTCAAAATGGTGCGCGCCAGCTAAACCGGCCAAAACCAAAAAGGGCTCCCATCTCGGGAGCCCTTTTTATTGTTCGCCTTGGCGAGCTGCGACCAGCTGTCAGGAGAGCGCCAACCCGATGGAGAACAGCAGGCTGAACAGAAAGGCGCTGATGGCGGTCTTCTTGAGGGAACCGGTCAGCACCTCGCCATCGTAGCTTTCGCGCAAGGTGCGGGCCGCATCGCTGAGAGGCTTCATGGCGGGCAAGAAGATCCACGGCCAGAAACTGGCGGGCTGGATCAGGATAAAGGCGATGGTTGCCAGCAGCGCCGCCCCCAGCAGTACCCAGTGATAAGCGATGGCGCGGTTACGGCCAAGGCGCACTGCCAGGGTGATCTTGCCGCTGGCGGCGTCGGTCTCGATATCACGCACATTGTTGATATTGAGCACGGCGGTGGCCAGTAGGCCACAGGCGGTGGCAGGCAGCAACAGATCCCACTCCAGCGTCTTGGTGAAGAGGTAGTAGGAGCCGAGCACCCCAAGCAGACCGAAGAAGAGGAACACCGAGATATCGCCAAACCCGCGATAGCCGTAAGGGGTCTTGCCGACCGTGTAGGTCACCGCCGCGACAATGGCCGCGCCACCCAGCACCACAAATGCCAAAATCTGCAGCCACTGGCCGCCGAAGGCACAGCCCAGCAGCAGCAGGCCACTGGCCACCGCCGCTAGCGCAGTCAGCCCCATCGCCACGCACATCTGCTTTTTGGTGATAAGACCGGAGACCACCGCCCGCTGCGGGCCGATCCGCTCACCGTTGTCGGCGCCGGAAACCGCATCGCCGTAATCGTTGGCCAGATTGGAGAGGATCTGCAGCAGGATGGCGGTCAGCAGCGAGAGCGCCATGATGGTGCCATCGAAGGCGCCACGACTGGCAGCCAGCCCCGAGCCCAGCAGGATGGAAGAACAGGCGAGCGGCAATGTTCGCAAACGCGCCGCCAGCAACCAAACAGAGAAGGTATTTGTCATTTTGTGATGGCCAAACAATCGGATATTGATCGTGTTAAGGGTTATCGAACCGGATTTGGGTATACTTGGCCCCGGAGAGTGAAGCTCCCGCGGGCGATTTACATGGACGAATGGGCAGATAATATATAGGAAATCATCGCCCTTTGGCATAAACCTACGGCATCCAGCTACCGGATCGCTCGTTACTACCCGGCTCAGAAAAGAATCCATGTTGGCTCAGACCCATATCAAGCAACAACTGGACGCCCTGCGTCACAGCAACGTCAGCGGCTTCGTACGGTTGCGAGTGGCGATCGAAATCCGCTCCTTTCTGGGCTGGCTCGCGGCGCAAACCCTCTATCCCCGCATCTACTGGCAGGCCCGTGGAGAGGCTCGTCCCGAGTATGTCGCGCTGGGCGCCATCCATGAACTGACCGAGCCGCACGCCATCAAGCAGGTGTGCACTAACACAGCCAACCAGCATCATGACGACAGCCCCCGCTACTATGGCGGACTGGCGTTTGATCCGGCTCAATCCGGCTGGCAAGGGTTTGGCCCCTGCCGTTTCGTGCTACCCCGCATCGAGCTGGTGCGCCGTGGCGAGTGCGTCAGTCTCTGCCTCAACCTATGGCTGAATGAAAACAATCTCGAGGCCGAACTGCAGGCGGCCGAAGCCGCCCTCGATGCCCTGCGCCCGGAAGCCCCGCTGCCCGCCCTGCAAAAGCAGCCCTGGCAGCGACAGGATTGCCCCGGCCCCGCCCAGTGGCAGACGCTGGTGGAGCGCGTCACCGCCCCCGATTTTCAGGCCCACACCCCCAAGGTGGTGCTGTCGCGGGAGAGCGTGCTGACCAGTCCGAACCATGATGCGGATATCAATCCCTGGGCCATGCTCGACCAGTGGGCCCGCCACGCCCAGGACTGCTTCCACTTCGGTTTTCAATTCTCCCCCGAGCAGGCCTTTATCGCCTGCTCCCCCGAGCGGCTCTACCGCCGGGAAGATCGCCACCTTTTTACCGAGGCGCTGGCGGGCACCATCCGCCGCTCCGGCGATGAAGAGGTGGATGCCCAACTGGCTGCCGAGCTGCTGGCCGACAGCAAGAACCGGCTGGAGAACCGGCTGGTACATGCCGACATCCTCAGCCGTCTGGCGCCACTGACCCACGATGCCACCCTGACCGAGCCGCGCATTCTGAAACTGCGGCTGCTGCAACACCTCAAGTGCGATATCGAAGCCGAGCTCAAGCCCGGGGTCTGCGACTGGCAGTTGCTCGACGCCCTCCACCCGACGCCGGCGGTGGGCGGCGCCCCGCGCGAGGCAGCGCTCGCCTTTATCCGCGAGTTCGAGCCCTACGATCGGGGCTGGTACGCCGGTGCCTGCGGCATGCTGAGCCGGGAGACCTCGGAGTTCTCGGTCGCCATTCGCAGCGCCCGCATTCAGCCGGGCAGCGTCACCCTGTTTGCCGGTGCCGGCATTGTCGCCGGTTCCGAGCCTGTCGCAGAGTGGGCCGAACTCGACAACAAGATCGCCAATGTGCTCTCCCTGCTGGGATAGTCATTCACCCTTTTCACGCTACGAGAGCCCCTATGCCCACCCGTAAAGAGCCTGCCAGCGAAGAGTTTGCCTGCCCCCCGTTTTCGAGCCAGCACGCCACCTTCAATCACGTCTGGTCCTCCCTCTTGCTGGAGGAGCTCTTTCGCCTCGGGGTGCGCGACATCGCGCTGGCCCCCGGCTCCCGCTCCGCGCCGCTGACCATGGCGGCGGCCGCCCATCAGGGCTTTCGCCGTCACCTGCACTTTGATGAGCGAGGTCTCGGCTTTATGGCGCTGGGGCTGGCCAAGGGAAGCAACCGGCCGGTGGCGGTGATCATGACGTCAGGTACTGCGGTAGCCAACCTCTGGCCTGCCGTGGCGGAGGCCCAGCTCACCGGCGTGCCGCTGATTATTCTCTCCGCCGATCGCCCTCACGAGCTTATCGACAACGGCGCCAATCAGGCGATCGACCAGCAGGGGATCTTCGGCCGCTACCCCGTCTATCAACAGAACCTGCCGAGCCCCACCCCGACCATTCCGGCCGCCTTCGTGTTGAGCTCGGTGGACCAAGCCTTGGCCAAACAGGCGCTCACCCCCGGAGTGGTGCACTTCAACTGCATGTACCCCGAGCCCCTCTACCCGGGCGAGCACTATCAGGATTTCTCCGACTATCTGGCCCCCCTCGGTGACTGGCTCGGCTCGCACAAGCCCTGGAGCCCGTGGCAACAGAGCGAACCGACCTGCCCTCCTCAGGCGGAGTGGGAAACCTTTCGGCAACAGCGCGGCATCGTTGTGGCTGGTCGCATTATCGACCCGAAGCAGGCACAGACCGCAGCCGCACTGGCGGAGCAACTCGGCTGGCCGCTGCTGGCAGACCTGCAGAGCCAGATCCGCTTCGATAGCCGCAACCTCATCCACATGGATATGGCGCTCAACGACCCTGAATTCGTCGCCGAACTGGGCCGCGCCGAGGTGCTGCTGCAATTTGGCGCACGGCTTGTCTCCAAGCGGCTCGGCCAGTTCATCAAACACCATTCATGGCAGGATTACTGGCTGGTGGATCCGCAACCGGCGCGGCTCGATCCCGATTACCGGCTGCGCAACCGGCTGCTCTGCAGCGCCAGCGCCTTTGCTGCGGCCCATCCGGTCACCACACAAGCCCCTTGGCACACATTGGCCGAGCTGCAACACAACGCCAGCCAGCAGATCGCCGCCGCCTGCGAACACTTCTCCGAGCTCGGAGTCTGCCATCGCCTCAATTCCCTTATCGAAGGACAGCTGTTTGTCGGCAACAGCATGCCAGCCCGACTGATGGATATGCTCGGCGAAACGGGCAAGGGGCCGAGCCGGGTGATGACCAACCGTGGCGCCTCCGGCATCGATGGCCTGATCGCCACCGCCTACGGGTTTGCCCAATCGCTCGAGCCGGACAGCGATGAGCCCACCACCCTGTTGCTTGGGGATCTCAGCGCCCTGCACGATCTCAATAGCCTCGCCCTGCTCAGCAAGGCGAGTCGACCGCTGGTGGTGATCCTGCTCAACAACGATGGCGGCAGCATCTTTCGTATGTTGCCGGTGCCCACCGAAGGGGAGCTGCTGGAGAGCTACTACCGGCTGCCCCACGGTCTCAGCTTTGAACATGCCGCCGCCATGTTTGGTCTCGCCTATCGGGCGCCGACCACCCTGCTCGAGTTCGAACAGGATTACCGCGCCGCCCTCCAACATGGCGTTACCTTGATCGAGGTCCGGGTACCGAGCGAGCAGGTGGCCGATGATCTCAAGACGC
Source organism: Aeromonas sp. 604176 (assembly GCF_049170755.1). NCBI lineage: Bacteria > Pseudomonadati > Pseudomonadota > Gammaproteobacteria > Aeromonadales > Aeromonadaceae > Aeromonas > Aeromonas sp. 604176. The sequence continues at coordinate 20,997 of NZ_JAAKNE010000041.1, read as the reverse complement.
TGGGGGCCGCCATCCGTGGCAAATAAAGATGCCAATGTGCCGCTGGTGCTGCTGCACGGCCTGCTGGGGGATAGCGGCGACTGGCAACCGGTGATTGACCGGCTGCCCGCCATCCGATGCATCGCCCTCGATCTGCCGGGTCATGGTCAGCATAGCGATCTCAACGTCAGCGACTTTGAGCAGAGCCACCAGTGGCTGATCACCGAGCTGGCCAGCCGCAACATTGAACGCTATCTGCTGGCGGGTTACTCGCTTGGTGGGCGACTGGCCCTCTATCACGCCAGCCGCGAGCCCACCGGGCTGCGGGGGCTGCTGCTGGAGAACTGCCACCCGGGGTTACCGGCCTGTGAACGGGCCGCCCGCATCCAGCACGATGAACAGTGGGCGCGGCGCTTTGAGCAGGAGCCCCTGGCTGACGTGCTGGCAGACTGGTACCGGCAAGGGGTGTTTGCCGATCTTGACGATGCGGCCCGGGCCAGCCAGATCACCCGCCGCCTTGGCAACGACGGTCAGGGCATCGCCACCATGCTGCGCGCCACCTCGCTCGGCAAGCAGCCGGATCTCGCCCCCTGGCTCATGGCGAGCCAGCTGCCGGTTACTTATGTGAGTGGTAAGCGGGATCACAAATTCCATCAGCTGGCTTGCCAGCTGGCGAACCAAAATCGCAGAATCAACCACTTGGTGCTGGATGGCGGCCATAATCTGCACGCCCATCAGCCTGATAACTTTGCCCGACTCCTCGCGGAGTGGGTCAACCAACAAGAAGAGACGAGTCATGATTGAAGCAATGACGGAAGCTGAACTGTATGCACCTGTTCAACATGCCGGGATTGCTCAACTCAGTGGTCAACTCGGTGCTCAACTGCACTCTCCCAGATCAGAAGGAAAAAAACATGATTGAAGCAATGACGGAAGCGGAACTGTACGCTCCGGTTGAGTGGCAGGATTGCTCCGCCGGTTACGAGGACATCCTCTATCACAAGTCCAACGATGGCATTGCCAAGATCACCATCAACCGTCCCCAGGTGCGCAACGCCTTCCGCCCCCGCACCGTCAAAGAGATGCTGCAGGCGCTGGCCGATGCCCGTTATGACGATCAGATAGGCACCATCATCCTGACCGGTTTTGGCGAGAAAGCCTTCTGCGCCGGTGGCGACCAGAAGATCCGTGGCGACTACGGTGGATACCGTGATGACGAGGGGACTCACCACCTCAACGTGCTCGACTTCCAGCGCGACATCCGCACCTGCCCGAAACCTGTGGTGGCCATGGTGGCCGGTTACGCGGTCGGTGGTGGCCACGTGCTGCACATGATGTGTGACCTGACCATCGCCGCCGACAACGCCCAGTTTGGCCAGACCGGCCCGAAAGTGGGCTCCTTCGATGGTGGTTGGGGTGCTTCCTACATGGCTCGCATCGTCGGCCAGAAGAAGGCCCGCGAAATCTGGTTCCTCTGCCGCATGTACGATGCCCAGCAAGCCCTCGACATGGGTCTGGTCAACACCGTTGTGCCGCTGGCGGATCTGGAACGTGAAACCGTGCGCTGGTGCCGCGAAATGCTGCAAAACAGCCCGATGGCGCTGCGTTGCCTGAAAGCGGCCCTCAACGCTGACTGTGATGGTCAGGCGGGCTTGCAGGAGCTGGCGGGCAATGCCACCATGCTGTTCTACATGACCGAAGAGGGTCAGGAAGGCCGCAACGCCTTCAACGAAAAGCGTCGCCCCGACTTCTCCAAATACAAGCGGAACCCCTGATGACACTCGCCCTGTATCGCTATCAACTGCCTTTTACCCAGCCCCTGACCTTTCACGGCAAGGTGGAGGTGGCGCGAGAGGGGCTGTTGGTGCGCATCAACGACGGCTGGGGGGAAATCGCCCCCCTGCCCGGCTTCTCGAAAGAGAGCCTGCAACAGGCAGAGGCAGAAGCCCTTGCCGCGCTGGCGGCCCTGGCCGCCGGCGACACCCCGAACCCCGTGCTGCCGTCGGTGCAATTTGGCCTCGACTGCGCGCGCCGGACATGGCCCGAGCAGCGCAACCCGCTGCCGGAGCCCTATCCCCTCATTCAAGGCTCCCCCCAGGAGCTGCTGCGCAACTGGAAAGAGTGGCTGCACCGCACACCCGGCAAGGCCAAGCTGAAGGTGGCACGCTACCCGATGCGTGACGAGCTGGCGCTGATCCGCCTGCTGTGCGACCGCCTCCCCTCCCTCAAGCTGGTGCTGGATGCCAACCAGGGCTGGACTCGCGAGGAGGCGTGGACCTTCTGCGGCCACCTCGACCCGAATCGCATCGAGTATCTGGAAGACCCCTGCGCCGACTTTGCCGACATCGCCTTTGTCGCCAACCGCACCGGCATGCCGGTGGCGCTGGATGAGCTGCTGGCGCAGGGCAAGCCGTGGGAGCCGATCCCGCAACTGCGCGCGCTGGTGCTCAAGCCCACCCTGCTCGGTTCGCTGGCCAACTGCGAAGCGCTGATCGCCCGCGCCCGCGAACTGCGGCTCAAGGTGATCATCTCCTCCTGTTTCGAATCGGATCTGGGCCTGAACCAGCTCTTTCATCTGGCAGGCGAGTGGGCACCGGAACAGGCGCCGGGGCTGGATACCCGCCGCTGGATGGCAGGCAATCTGCTGGGGGAAGATGGCAAACCGGACCTGAGCCGACTGGAGCAACTGTATTACCGTGATTGACCCCTCCCGTTCACCCGAACAGACACCTTGCCCGGTACGCCACCGGGCAATCACAGCCCCGAACCGCATTGCAATCCACGCCGCCTCGCCCCTCAGTTACCGCCAGCTCGATGCCCGCCTCAACAGCCTGTGCCAACAGCTGGAACAGGCCGGAGTGCGTCGTGGCGATCATCTGGCAGCGGTGGTGCGCGGTGCGCTGGAAGATGTGCTGCTGGCATGGGCCTGCGTGCGCAGCGGCGTGGTGTTCTGCCCGCTCAACCCCGCCTTTCCTCTCGAAAAACAGCACGAGCTGGCGGTACAACTCGATGCCGATGCCTTCTGGTCGGCAGGGGAGAGCCCGGCAGGCAACTGGCAGCCCCTGCAGCTCGACTTCACGCGCGAACTGCCAGCAAGCGAGGAAACATGGCCGCTGGCATCGACCCAGCTCAACAACATGATCCTCACCTCGGGCTCCAGCGGCAAGCCAAAAGCGGTAGTGCACCGGCTCTGCAACCACCTGGCCTCGGCACGCGGCTCTGCCAGCCTCATTCCCCTCGATGAGGATTGCGGCTGGCTGCTCTCCCTGCCGCTGTTCCATGTCGGCGGCTATGCCATCCTGTTTCGGGTCTTTCTGGCGGGCGCCACGTTGGTGCTGGACGATCGCAGTCAGCCGCTCAAGGCGCGGCTTGAACAGCAGCCCATTACCCATCTCTCGCTGGTGCCGACCCAGCTCTGGCGCCTGCTGGCAGAGGGTTTTGATCCCGCCCGTACCCGCCTGCGCGAATTGCTGCTCGGTGGCGCCGCCATCCCGCAACCGCTGGTGAGCCGCCTCTGCGCCATGGGGCTCGAACCCAAGGTGAGTTATGGTCTCTCCGAGATGGGCAGTCAGGTCTGCACCGCTATCCCCGGCGATGCAGGCGTAGTTGGCAAACCGCTACCGGGGCGGGAGGTGTGCATCCGGGAGCAGGAGATCTGCGTGCGCGGCGCCACCCTGTTTGCCGGTTACTACCGAGATGGCGAGCTGGAACTGCCGCTCGATGACGAAGGCTGGTTTCATACCCGCGACAAGGGGAGGTTCACTGCGGCAGGGGAACTGCTGGTAGAGGGACGGCTCGATAACCTCTTTATCTCGGGTGGCGAAAACATCCAGCCCGAGACCATAGAGCAGCGACTGGTGGATCACCCCGCTGTCGCCCAGGCGCTGGTGGTGCCGGTGCCGAGCGACGAGTGGGGCCAACGCCCCGCCGCCTTTATCGACTGGCACGGTGAGCCGGTTCCCGACTCCGAACTGGCAGCCTGGATCCGCAGCACCCTGCCCGGCTTTATGGTGCCCGACCACTGGCTCCCCTGGCCCGATCTTGGCGGCAATCTCAAGCCCTCTCGCCAACTGCTGGGCAAGGTAGCCCGACAACAGACCACTCGGGCACGACAAGCTGAATGAGATCGGACTCACAATTTCCCGATCTTCTTTGAAAACAAAAAAAGAAACATGTGAGTCCTCACTGCGGCGCCAACCCACGATATCTCGATCAGACTCAAAAAGTCACCATCTTATTGATTTATCTGATTTTTAATTGGCAATTGATATCCCTTTGGAACTGTTTAAATTGCCTTGCGATTACTCGCAAGACAATACACAAACAAGAACAAAGGGATAAAAATGAACCGTTCAGGTACCGGGTGGCTGCTGCTGGCAGGCCCCCTGCTTTTGGCTACATCCTCGGCGCAAGCCAACTACTCCCCCAATGACTGGCGACAGTATCAGCTGACTGGCGAATCGAGCCGGCAACTGGCCGCGCGCATCACCGAGATCACCTACGAGCTCAAGGCGCGCAGCAGCAATGCTCCTTACCAGCAGCTCAGGGTCTACCGTCGCTTCGACTGGCAGAGTAGCGATCTCGCCGCACTGGCCGAACAGCAGTGTGGCGAGCCGCAGCTCAAGGTAGATGCGGGCTGGCAGATCCGCTTCGTGCGCTGTGAAGATCGGATTCCGGCGGGCAAGCTGATCCCGGCCAGCAGTTATGACTTTGGTTATGGCCTCAAGCAGGGTCGCTGGGAGCAACTGGCGGGCACGCCGACCGCCCAACGGCAGGATCGCCTGCCGCTGCCGCAAGCCATCATCCTGGGTCAGAGTGAAAGGGAGCTGGATCGCTGCGAACTCAACGCACAAGGCCGCTGCGCCGAGCCGGAGTGGCACTATCAGCCGCAGGATTGGCAGCAGTTGCAGGTACTTGAAGAGACCCCGAGCGAGCGGGATGGCCGGTTGGAGCAGATCTTCTTCCGTCTGCAACCGGTGGCAGGCAGTCAGGCTGCCGCTCAGGTCAGCGAGATCCACGTCTGGCGCCGCTATCAGTGGCAGCTGGATCAGCTCACGCCTCAGCAGGAGTGTGATGAGCCGCAGGAGCGCAAGGAGGGGAGCAACACCATCCGCTATCGCATCTGCCGTCAGGTGATCCCCGCTGGCAGCGAGGTTCAGGTAACGTTGCAAGATAGCGGCTACCAATACCCGGTCGCCGGCGGCGAGTGGCAACCCCTGCCAGAGAGCAAAGCGTGGCAGGAGAGCCGGGTGCTCAATCGCCCCATCGTGCTGGCCAGCAAGGAGGAGCAGCTGGAGTGCCGCCGCGCCAACGGTCGTCTCTGCTCCGAGCCCGAGCAGCCCGATGTGGATCTGCTCGACAGCGATGCCGCCAAACTGGTAGCCGACGTGAGCGGCCAGAACAGTCCTGCCTGGCAGGCGGATTACGGCCACGATGACGCCAAGCTGATGGCGGTGGTGCGCGGCATGCGTGCCCTGCTGGCGGCCAACCAGCCGACCCATCCGGCAATGGACAAGCTGCTCTACTATGTGCGCGCCCACAACTACCACGGCGGCGTTGGCAAAGAGAGTGATCAGGCTGCCCGGGCACTGGCCGGGGTGATGATTGATCTGCTCAACCATCCCCTGCTGCTGGGAGCTGAACCGCAGGATCAGGCTGGCACAGTGCTGGAAGCCTGGAGCGTAGCGGCGCAGGGACAGCTTGGCCAAGCCGCCTTCCGCCAGAGTGCCGCCCCCATGCTGGCCCAGCTCAACCAGGCGCTCGGCTATGCGGTGCAACATGCGGCGCAGATCAATGGCCACAAACCCTGGGCCGATGGCCTGTTCGAGCTGCTCAATCTGGTCGATCAGAGCGCCTCTTACGGTCAGCAAGCAGACTTCAGCACAGCTGTGATGCAACAGGAGGCGGCATTGCGCCAGAGCCTGCTGCAACTGGGCCTGAGCGAGCTGGCCCTCTGGAAACAGCGCGATGGCTCACGGGATCTGTTTATCTTCAACAACATCCTCGATGCCCATAGCCGCCTCTACCAGATGATGCGCTACCTCCATCACACCAGCCCGGATAAGGCGATTGCCTATCGCCAGCAGCTGGATCGCGATGTCATCGCCATCATGCGCCAGCAGGGACTGGTCCCGGGCGGCCAGCATCCGGCCGCCATGTTGGAAGAGGTTTCCCTGACCCTCTCCAGCTACTACCTCACCTACACGGATCGCACCAGCGAAGCCTGTGTCAGCGGCGAGTTTGCCGGGCTTTGTACCCCGATCCGCATGGAAGATATTCTGCCGTTCGAGCACACCTGCTCACCCACCCTGCGTCTGCGCGCCCAGGATCTGACCTTGGCTCAGGCCGAAGGGATCTGCCGCGAGCTGGGTGATGAAGAGCAGCGCTTCCACCAGCAGATGGAGACTGGCTGGCAACCGGTGGCCGATGATCACAACGAGGCGCTGGAGCTGGTGATCTTCAACTCCTCCGCCGACTGGGGCCGCTACGGCAGCGCGCTGTTTGGCGTCTCCACCGACAATGGCGGCATCTATATCGAGGGGGATCCGGCTCGCCCCGGCAATCAGGCCCGCTTCTTCGCCTATGAGGCGGAGTGGAAACGCCCCGCCTTCCAGGTGTGGAACCTGCGCCACGAGTACGTTCACTATCTCGACGGCCGCTTCAACCAGTACGGCAGCTTCGGCCACTATCCGCTCAACCGCACTACCTGGTGGGCCGAGGGGGTTGCAGAGTACATCGCCCACGGTCAGTGCTTTGCCCGGGGTCTGGATAACGTGGCAAACCGCCCCGCCAACCAGCGCCCGACACTGGCGGCTATCCTCCACCTTGACTACGAGCAGGGTGGCGAGATGGTCTACTCCTGGTCCTATACCGTGCACCGCTTCCTAAACGATACCGGTCGCGGCGCCAGCTGGCTGGCGCTGGCACAGGCGCTGCGCAATCCGGATCGACAGCAGGCGATGAGCGACTTCGAAGGGGAGCTGGACCGCCTGATCGCCAACGACAGCGACGCCTATCAGGCGTGGCTCGCCCGGGATCTGCTACCCTGGTGGCAAGCAAACAAGGAGTCAGACGCCTGCAAGGGCAATGACTCCGCCTACTGATAAACCTTCACCGTCCAGAGGGGCTGCCACCGCAGCCCCTCGCTTTATCCTCCCGCTCTCCCGGCCTCTGCTGCGACAACCTCTGCCCGAATGAGGTGCCCGCCCGCTATCAAGCCTGACGCCAGCGGCCGAGTTGTAATAGAATGCCGATAGCCACTCCCAACTTCAGACCCTGACCGCACCGCGCATGAAGAAGTTTGCCAAGATCCTCCTCGCCTGCCTCGTTTTGCTGCTGGCCCTGATTGCCATGCTGCTGGGCTACAGCGAGTGGATCGTCTCGGATGCCCGTCACTACACCTACGATCGGGTGGACAAGGTGCCCTACAACCGGGTTGCGGTGGTGCTGGGTACCTCCAAGTATCTCTCCGGTGGCGGCCCCAACCACTACTTCAAATACCGTATCAAGGCGGCGGCCGAGCTCTACAACAATGCCAAGGTGGACTTCATCATCGTCTCCGGTGACAACGCTACCGTGCAGTACAACGAGCCGCGCCAGATGCGCCGCGCCCTGATCAAGGCGGGCATCCCCGCCTCCGCCATTTATATGGATTTCGCCGGATTTCGCACCCTCGACTCAGTGGTTCGCGCCAAAGAGGTATTCGGCCAGGAGCGCTTTACCGTGGTCTCCCAGGGCTTTCATAACGAGCGGGCCATTTTCATCGCCCGCCATTTCGGTATCGACGCGGTCGGCTTCAATGCCGAGGATCCCAGCGCCTATCAGGGGATCCGCACCCGGGTACGGGAAGTCTTTGCCCGCCTGATGGGGCTGCTCGATCTCTATGTGCTGGACAAGGGACCCAAGTTCCTCGGGGCACCGGTCCCCATCGGTCTGCCTGTGCCTTGCCAGTCACTGAGTACCATCGGCAGCCTGCAACCCTGCCTCAAACAACCCAAACCGGCGGTGGATGAGGCCAAGCCAGCGGCAGTATCTGCCGCTGTTGCCACCGAGTCAGCTACTCCATCTTCCTCGGCCGTGACTGAACAAGTCACGCTAGCTTTATCCGCTGCGGCAACGACTGAGCCGGTCACTCCCGCCAAATCCGCGGTAAAAACCACCGCCAAGACGCCCAGCGCGGCCCTGCCCACATTGCCGGTGGCCCCTTCAGCCGCCAGCGCCAGCACTGCCACACCATAAACAGACGACCCGCCAACTGGCGGGTCTTGGTATTACAGCTCGAGTTGTGGCGGTGAGCCTGTACACCCATTCCCAGCGACCAGGTCAGCCTCGCACCGCCTGATAGCGGTGGGCCACTTCGGCCCAATCCACCACCTGATAGAAGGCTGCGATATAGTCAGGACGCTTGTTCTGGTACTTGAGATAGTAGGCGTGCTCCCACACATCCAGCCCCAGGATCGGGGTATGGCCATGCATCAGGGGACTATCCTGATTGGCACTGCTCTCCACCTGTAATCTGCCCGCCTTGTCCACCACCAGCCAAGCCCAGCCGCTACCAAAGCGGCTCAGGGCCGCCTGAGTGAAGGCCTGCTTGAAGGCATCGAATCCCCCTAATTCCCGCTCGATGGCCAGAGCCAGCTCACCGCCCGGCTCACCGCCCCCCTGCGGGCTCATCACCAGCCAGAACAGGGAGTGGTTGGCATGGCCGCCGCCATGGTTGCGTATCGCCCCCTGCAAGGTGGCGGGCAAAGTATCGAAGCGGCGCAGCAGCTCCTCTACCGGCAGTGCGGCCAGCTCGGGCGCCTTTTCCAGTGCGGCGTTGAGGTTGTTGATATAGGTCTGGTGATGACGGCTATGGTGGATCTCCATGGTCAGTGCATCGATATGGGGTTCCAGTGCGTCGTAGGCATAGTTCAGGGCTGGCAGGGTATGGCTCATGATGACCTCTGTTCGGATTAATGGAGCCGGGATGGGGGCTCGCTCTGACACAGGCAGTGACCGAGCGAGCGCATGATCCCGGCGTGGCTGCCGTGGCGCTGTACGAACGTCAGCAACTCGGCACGGGTTGTGCGGGTATGGCGCAAAGCCGCCTCTCGCAGGCGAGAGGAGCAAGCGGGGGAGTGACAGGTCGCCAGCAGGCAGTCGTGCACATAGCAGAGCAGGTCGGCGGCGCGATCGGGCAGAGTCATGGCCACCAGCAGATCCGCCAGATTGTGGTGAGCCACAACCAGCGCCGCCACCGCCTCATCGGCGTCATGCCACTGCACCAATTGCTGACGAGCCAGCCAGAGCGCCTGCTGATAATGAGCCAGCGCCTGATGATACTCGCCGCAGTCAAACAGCCGGTTGCCCTCTCTGGTCTGCTGTTTCCAGTGACTCATGCTGCTGCCGCCTTCGGTCGACTCGACCCATCCCTTCACCCAGGTTGCTGTCATATGCTTCACACCAACAAATGATAATAATTATCATTACACAAATCATGTCCGGGAGACAAGGGGCGTCGGGATCGCAGTAAACAGCCAAAACAGCGCGGCCACTCCTTGGCAAGGAGTGGCCGCTTGAGGCAACCAATCAGTGGATTCGACCGGCCAATGGCAAGTTAATGGCAGGTCAGATGTTGTTGGCGGGCGAAGGCGGGGCAATTCCCAGCAGCATGTGATCCATCATCCCCACCATGCGCCCTATCTCGGGCTTGGTAATGGTATCGTTGGCCCCCAGTTGCAGGGCTTTCTGACGGTTGTCATCGCTCATCAGGGAGGAGAACATCACGATGGGCATCTCCTTGTAGGAGGGGGCATCCCGCAGTCGCTTGAGCAGGTGCATGCCATCCATGCGCGGCATCTCCACATCGGTGATCACCGCATTGACGAAGCCGGTCACCGGCATCCTCTCCTCCTGGGCCAGACGATCGAAATCCGTCATCATCTCCAGCCCCTCTCCCCCATCCTTGGCCGTGATCACGTTGTAACCGGCGGTGCGCAGGGTGGTTTCGATCATCTTGCGGATAAAGGCCGAGTCGTCCACCACCAGAATGGTTTTGCCCTGGCGCAGCGCCATCATGCGATCGTCGATGAGCACCTTGCGGTCCTGGGTGACGTCGTACTTCTCCATGCTGAGCTCGGGGTTGATATCGGCGATGATCTTCTCGAAATCGAGGATCATGATGAGGTTGCCATCGCGCCTGACCACTGCCACCACGCAGTCGTTCTCCCCCGCCTCCAGAAACTGGCTGGGGGACTCCACATCCTCCCAGGAGACCCGGTGGATCCTGCTGACGCTATCGATCAAAAAGCCGTTGGCCATCTTGTTGAAGTCAGTGACGATCACCACCTTGTGGCTGGGGTCAGGGTTGGTCTTGATGCCGAGCCAGCCCGCCAGATCCACCAGCGGGATGAGGCGATCCCGCAGGGAGAATACCCCCACCATATGACGCTGGGCATTGGGGTAATCTGTGGTCTCCGGCACCCGGATCACCTCGCGCACCTTGGCGACGTTGATCCCGTAATAAGCGGTTTTTTCACGACCGTCCGGTAGCTGCTTCTTGAGGTGAAACTCGATGATCTCAAGCTCGTTGGTGCCACTTTCGGTCAGGATAGATTTACGCTCTTCCCCATCTTTGGACATCATGGTGACTCTCATTCTGGTTGCGCGGGCAGCAGACCGCTGCGGTTTTCCCTCAGTATAGGAATGGAATTCACCCAACGGCTCGGATCTCGGCAAGATTGCAGCGTTAACCGCTTGATCCCGCAGACTGGCGGGAGCGTATCTGCCAATCAGGACAACATTGGCAGATGGTGAAATCCATCATGAACTCACAAGGAGCCTGAGATGAGTGAAGGCATAGTCGTGATTGGCGCTTCTGGCGGTATCGGGGCGGCTCTGGTGACACACTGGTTGGCGGCGGGTGTCGGGCCAGTAATTGCCATCAGCCGTCAGCCCGCACCTGCTGGCCTCTCATCGCCGGGTCTGCACTGGCTATGTTGTGATTACAGCGATGAGCAGATGACAGAAGTGGTGGCCCGCATCGCGGAGTTTGCACCGAAACCGCACAGGGTGGTGATCTGCAATGGCATCCTACATCAGGGGGAGATCCAGCCAGAGAAGCGACTAGAAGCAATCAATCTGGATGCCATGACCCGCCTCTACCAGACCAACGCCTTGCTGCCGCTGCGCTGGATCAGCCAGTTGTTACCGCTGTTTGGCCGCGAGCCTTGCACTCTGGCCGTTCTCAGCGCTCGGGTCGGCAGCATTGGCGACAACCGAGCGGGCGGCTGGTATAGCTATCGCGCATCCAAGGCCGCCCTCAACATGCTGCTCAAGTGTGCCGCCATCGAGCTGGCCCGGCGGGCCCCCGGCGTCAAATTGCTGGCCTTCCATCCCGGCACAGTGGATACCCAACTCTCTCGCCCGTTTCACGCCAATGTACCAGCGGGAAACGTGCAGAGTCCCGAGGGGGTGGCTGGCCATCTGGTTAACCTGATGAACCGGCTGCAACCGGATGGCGAGCTGAGTTTTCTCGACTGGCAGGGCAAACCTATCGAGTGGTAGGGGAGGTCAGGAGGCGCGCCAGCAGTGCCCGCAACCTCTTGATCACGGCGGGCTTGCCCGCCAGCTGCAACCTCGCGGCCAGTCTTCCCCAGTCGGCATATTGCCAGATGGCTGCGATCAGCAGATAACGCTCTTCAGGAGTCAGTGAAGCCAGCACAGCCAGATTGCGCGCCAACCACAACTGCAGGCTGGATTGGCTCAGTTCAAACGGCTTGTGATGCAGGGCAAAGCACTCAATCTCGTCGCGCTCGAACTCGCCAAGCTCCGCTGCGGTAGCGGTGCAGCCTTGCAGACATTGCCATACCAGCTCGGGATCCAGCTCGCTCAACTCACCCGCCAGCAAGGTCGGCAACTGGCGAATGAAACGCTGCTGCCACTGATCCAGCTCGGGCTCATGCTCGGGTTTCAGCGCCTTTAGCAGCAGGGCTGCGTGGCAGCCGCTGGCGGCATCCCGTTGCAGACCAATGCGCAGCACCGTCAGTCCTGCCTTGCGCCAGAAGGGGAGCAGGTCGGCGCTGGCCGAAAAGGCAGAACCGAGGTAATCGATCCCCGCCTGACGATAATGTTCTTCAAGCCTGCCAAGCAGCAGCGAACCCAGCCCGTGGCGGTGTAGCTCGGGATGGATGGCGATACGCATCACCCGGGCGTAGCTGCGCGCCCCCGCGGTTTTGAAACCGGCATGGGCCAGCAGCGACTGGGGCAGCAGATGGCCGCGCGGACGGCGGCGCCCGGCCCAGATCGCCTCGGCCAGTTCGGGATCTATCTCCCCTTCCCGCGCCACCAGCGCCACTCCCAGCAGGCTCGCATCCTGCTCCAGCAGATGGATGTCGAGATCCGGGCTCTCCAGCAGCGATCTGAGATCGCTCGGCGTGGTCTGGTAGTGGGCCTGCACCAGCAGGCCGAACAGCTGGTTGAGCAACGCCTCGTCGCTCGCCAGCGCCTCCTGGCTGACCAGACGCCAGCTCGGGTTGGTCGGTGGCAAGGGAGTTGCCACTTCGGCATTGAGGCCGAGCAGGCGGAAAATCAGCGGCTCCAGCGGATCGCGCTCACTCCAGCGAATGGGCTCAGAGAGGTGGATCTCCTGCCACTCCGGGGTCTGGCTATCAAGCACACGCTTGAAGCGCAGGTGAAAACCGCGCCCCGTCCCCTCGTAACCGTGCTCGGTGGTGGCAAACACGATGCGACTGTGGCGGGCAAGCATGGCCTCGAGCAGCGGGGTCGGAATGGCGGCCGCTTCATCCACCAGCAGCAGATCGGGATTTATCGCCTCGTGCACCAGCCGATCCGGCGAGCAGTAGCTCAGCCCTGCCAGCTGGTCAGGCGTAGTATCTAGCCCGCAAGCGGCGTGGGCAAACAGGGTCGCCACCGTCGCCTGCGAGGGGGCCGTAACAACTATGTTCAGCGAGGGTTGCTGGCGCAGCAGCTCGGCGGCAGCCAGCCCCAGCAGCGCACTCTTGCCACGACCGCGGTCGGCGCTCAGCACCAGCGGCCGACGGCGATGACCATGCAACACCTTGTGGATGGCGGGCAGTGCCCGTGCCTGATCGCTGCTCAGCCTGCGCTCGGGCCCAATCGGTTGCCACGGCTGCGAGCAAACCGGCGGATCCAGAGAGAGGGCTGGATCACCTTCCAGCAACCGCACCAGTCGGGCGATAAAGCCGTGGCCGGCACGGCTCGCCTCCTCCGACTGGGCCACCAGCCGGATCCGGTCAGGATCCGGCCATGAAGGCCACTCTACTCTGGGCGGGGTCAGCAGCAACAGCAAGCCACCGGCGCATAGAGTGCCCGCCAGCGCCCCGAAGGCGTCGGGGTGAAAGCCGCTGAAGGCGTTGAACACCAGCGTGTCACACTCCTGACCGAGCCGCTGCAGCGCCTTGGCAGCGGGTTGCGGGGCATAACACTCGGGCCCGGCACCCAGCCAGAAGACGGTCTCGCCGAGCAGGGATTGGACGCGGGCAATGCACTCGGCCTCCTCCCCCTCCAGCCAGATCAGGCGCCGCTCGCCGGCGCGGGCCAGCGCCTCGCGCAGGCTGTTGAGCTCTTGCGGCGTCATGAAGCCTGGCTGTCAGCCGGTTTGCGGGGCTCGAACATGCGATCTCCCATCTGATCGATAAAGGTGTGGGCCTTCTGCACCATGAAACGCTCGGCATCGGCCGGATTGGCAAACAGATCGGAGCGGATGAAACGGTGGGTTTGCAGCACGCCGTCCAACTCCTTGGTGATGCGGCCCGCCAGTCGGTACTGTCCCCCTTCCGCCATGGGTTCCGGATAGATGAGATAGCCGGCATATTCGGTGGGAGTGACTTCCGGCGCCTTGGTCGGCTCGCCCCCGAACAGGGCGCTGAACAGTTTCTTGAGCATGGTGATCTCCTCTGGTTGCCAGCATTGTCCCCAAGGGGTTGCACAGTGGCAAGCAGGGGATCTTATTACCAATGGTTATTTGCACTACGAACCATTCTCATTTAGATTTCATCTCATTCCACAAGAGGTGACCATCATGTACGTCTGTTTGTGCCGCGGCATCACAGATACCCAGATCCGCAAAGCGGTGCAGTCAGGTAAAAGCGAATTCCGCCAGCTCAAGCAGTCGCTCGAGGTGGGCGCCCAATGTGGCAAATGCGTGCGCATGACCATGGAGATCATCGCCGCCGAACTCGACAAGATGGAGCAGGAGCAACCCGTGCTCTACTACGAAGTGGCCTGATCCGGACACCTCTTTTCTGATGCGACCCACCAACAGGGTCACCCCTTTTCTCAGGCGAGCTGGCTCGCCAGACCGCTTGTTGTCACTTTTCTGGACTAAGCTCTAACGATCGAAGCCTCAGGCACGAACCAAGGAGCACTGTCGATGAAAGGAGATCCCAAGATCATTGCCCACCTCAACAAGGTGCTGGCCAATGAGCTGATTGCCATCAACCAATACTTCCTGCACGCCCGCATCTACGATGACTGGGGCCTCAAGGCGCTCGGGCACAAGGAGTATCACGAGTCCATCGATGAGATGAAACACGCCGACGAGCTGGTCAAGCGCGTGCTGTTTCTCGAAGGGCTGCCCAATTTGCAGGATCTGGGCAAGCTGCGCATCGGCGAGACCGTCGAAGAGATGTTGCGCTGCGACCTGTCGCTGGAGATGGATGCCATCCCCGACCTCAAGGTAGCCATCGCCTATGCCGAGTCGGTGCAGGACTACATCAGCCGCGACCTGTTCCAGGAGATTCTGGAGGATGAGGAGGAGCACGTGGACTGGCTGGAGACCCAGCTAGACCTTATCGATCGCATCGGGCTGGAGAACTACCAGCAGTCGCAACTGCACCACGGCTCCTGAGCCAGGCAGGCCAGCAAGCAAAGAGACCCGCCAGCGCGGGTCTCTCCATTTGAGCAGCCATGACCCGAAAACTTTTCGACAGGATCACAGTTAATACGCCCGACACAGCATCTGCCATGGCTTTCGATTAGGATACGGCTCTCTGCCAATAACAATGCTACGGACGATTTCCATGGAACAGATTGCACGCGAGATGGCGCCCCACAAACGGGTGGCTCTGGTGGCTCACGACAACATGAAAACCCCTCTGCTGAACTGGGTGATGCGCCGCAAGGAGGAGCTCAAGCTCCACCATCTCTATGCGACCGGCACCACCGGCACCATGCTCGGCAAGAAGGCGCAACTGCCCATCACCTGCCTCTTCTCCGGCCCCATGGGGGGCGACCAGCAGCTCGGCGCCCTGATCGCCGAAGGGAAGATCGATGTGCTGATCTTCTTCTGGGATCCCCTCAATGCGGTGCCTCACGATCCGGATGTGAAGGCGCTGCTCCGCCTCGCGGCAGTCTGGAACATCCCGGTTGCCACCAACGAAGCGACCGCCGACTTCATCATGGACAGCCCCCATATGCGCCAGGCGTTCAGCGTGCAGATCCCGGATTACGCCGGTTATCTGAAGGCGCGCACCGAGTGATCGGCTAACCCGTCATGCAAGAGGGCCGCAACAAGCGGCCCTCTTTAATTGGGAAAATGAATCAGCCAGGGACACAAACCGGCGCCGGCTTATAGCGCGCGGGCGAGAATGCGTGCCACCCGATCCGGGTCGATATCCTGCTGCTCACCGAGCGCGGTGCGCCCCACCCGCTTGAGATTGGAGCAGACCGCCGGAATGCAACTTTCGCTGAGGCCATAGTCGGCCAGCCGGGTACCCAGCCCCATTTTCTGGAAGAACTGCTCGGTGCGGATGATTGCCTCCTCGATGCGCAGGGCCTTGTCCTCACGGGTCGAATGCCACACCCGTTCGGCAAACTGCGCCAGCTTGTCCTGCTTCTGACTCGCCCGCTCCCGCAGCAGGGCAGGCAGCACTACCGCCAGACTCTGGCCGTGGTCGAGCCCGTAGAGCGCCGTCAGCTGATGGCCGATGGCGTGAGAGGCCCAATCCTGCGGCACTCCGCAACCGATAAGGCCGTTGAGTGCCAGACTGGCCGCCCACATCAGATTGGCCCGCACCTGATAGTTGGTCGGCTCAGCCAACGCCTTGGGGCCGTTCTCCACCAGCACCTGCAGCAGGCCTTCTGCCAGCCGATCTTGCACCTCGCCGCCGACCGGGAAGGTGAGGTACTGCTCGGCAATATGGACGAAGGCATCCACCACCCCGTTGCCGGTCTGGCGCGGCGGCAAACTGTAGGTGGTCGCCGGATCGAGCACCGCAAATTGCGGCTGCACCAGCGGGCTTCTGAAGGAGATCTTCACATCCCCCCGGCTCACCACCGAGGTGGGATTGCTCTCGGAGCCGGTGGCTGGCAGGGTCAGCACACAGCCCATCGGCAGCGCCTTATGCACACTCGCCTGTTTACCGCAGATATCCCAGGGATCATCCCCCTCGTAGCAGGCGGCCGCCGCAACAAACTTGGTGCCATCCACTACCGAGCCACCACCGACCGCCAGCAGGAAATCGATGCGCTCGCGCTTCACCTGCGCCACAGCCTCCATCAACAGCTCGAATCTGGGGTTGGCGCCGATGCCGGAAAACTCCTGCCACGTCACCCCCTCCAGCGCCCGGATCAACTGCTCATACACCCCGTTCTGCTTGATGCTGCCACCGCCGTAGAGCACCAGCAGCCGGCTGCCGGGCGGGATCAGTTCGGGCAGGCTGGCGATCTGCCCCTCGCCGAAACAGATGCGGGTCGGATTGGCATATTGGAAGTTGTACACGGCGGACTCCTCGACTGGCTCAATGCGCGGACATTGTGCGCCTGTGGGGAGGTGAGGTCAAAAGAGGTGGCAGAAGCTTGCCCATCGGCGGTCGACACTGGCCCATCGGTGCCGACCGGGTAGATCTCAGAACAGCGGCAGGATCAGGCAGTTTTGGCCTCATCTTTGGATGAGCTCTTCTTGCCGGTCAGGCGATCCATCGCCTCCTTGAGCATCGCCTCTCGCTGCTCGTTGAGCGGCTTGCTCTGCTCCGCACGCTCTTCCGGCGTCAGCTTCTTGTTATCGGCGATGGTCTTGAGCTTCTCTTCGATCTCGTTGAACTTCTTGCGATCGAAACCAAGCGCCTTGTCCACCAGCTGCTGCACCACGCCCCCCTTGTCGGAGCTCATATCCAGCGCCGGTGGCAACTTGTTGTTCTTGGCCAGATGTTCGTAGGTCAGCACCTGCTGGGCCTGGCCGGTCATGCGTTGGGTGGAGAGGCTGACCATCTCCTCCCAGCCACCGCCCTGACCGCCGCTACTGGCACTGTTGAGGGTAGCGAGGGCGCGGTTGTTGGATGCGCTCTGGGCAAGCTGCTGGCTGTAAGGTTTGATATCCATGGGGGCTCCAATTCGGTGCGCATCTGCGGCAATGGGCACAGGCTGATCCGGTCACATGGGGCGTCAGGCCCCACCATTATCAATTAAACCAGCAAGTTACAGGCCAACTTGTCAGATAGTGCGAGATCCAGAGAGATGGCGGATCTCACCACGTCCCCCACGCAAACAGGCGTCAGAATCATGACTCATCTGCTGCCGGTTCACGCTGTTTTGGCACATTTTGCCGTCCACGCGCCACGATGCCAGAGAAAAGTCATGAACATCTGTTTGATCACAAAATAAACAACCACTCGGAAATACAATTTTGGCGCACATCACAACCAGCCAGCCGTGTCATGGATGATCTGTTCGAAAAACCAATAACAGGCAGACCAATCTGTCGTGCTCACTCCGCTGCCAGTTCGGAGTTGCAGCCTCCCCACACCTCATCCCCTCGTCTAGCTCTCACTCACCGCAACCCTTCGGGTACACCTATGAAAAAACACACCTTGAGTCTTCTCTCCGCCACCCTGCTCACCCTGCTTGGCACCAGTGCCGACGCCTGTACCGGCCTTATTGTCGGCAAGGGAGCCAGCTTGGACGGCAGCGTAATGATTGCCAGAAACGAGGATTTTGGCGTCAACAACTGGAACAAGTACCTCGCCTTCCGGCCCGCGCAGCAGAACGAGGGCAAACTCTGGAAGCTGGGCAACGGGCTGGAAGTGCCTATGCCCAAAGCATTTTTTGCCTACTCCGCCATCCACGACTGGGATGCCACAACCAGCGATCCGGCAGGCAAATATTATGAAGAGCGCGGCATCAACGAGTTCAACGTCGCCATCTCGGCCACCACCAGTGCTGAGGTCAACGACAAGGCCCAAAAAGCCGATCCGCTGATCGAGAAGGGAGTGATTGAAGCCATCATCCCGACCCTGCTCCTGCCGCAGGCCAGGACGGCCAAAGAGGGGGTCGAGCTGCTCGGCCGCTATGTGGAGCAATATGGTGCCGGTGAGGGCAACAGCCTCTATCTGGCGGATGTGAACGAAGCCTGGCTGATGGAAATTGGCTCCGGCCACCACTGGATCGCGGTGCGGGTGCCGGACGACAGCTACGCCATGGTGGCCAACGGCCTGCGCATTCACGGCGTCAATCTCGACAGCGCCGATGTGCTGCACTCGCCCAAGCTGCTGGAGTTCGTGCGCGAGCACAAACTGCTGGATAACGCCGACCCGAACGATTTCAACTTCGCCAAGGCGTTCGGGGTCATCGCCGACCCCTACAACGTGGATCGGGAGTGGCTCGGCCAGAACATGCTGACTGCCTCCCACAAACAGGCGACCCGGCAGGCGCAATATCCACTGTTTATGAAGCCGGATGCCCCCATCGCCGTGCCGGACGTGGCCAGGGTGCTGAGCGCCACCTATGACGGCACGCCGCTCGCGGGCAAGGCGGAGCGGCCAATCCGCGTCGATCGCCAGCTGGAATCCC
Organism: Aeromonas sp. 604176; assembly: GCF_049170755.1. Taxonomy (NCBI): domain Bacteria; kingdom Pseudomonadati; phylum Pseudomonadota; class Gammaproteobacteria; order Aeromonadales; family Aeromonadaceae; genus Aeromonas; species Aeromonas sp. 604176. Next base: position 2,208 of record NZ_JAAKNE010000041.1, on the reverse strand, counting down.
ACGTCATCCAGCTGCGCAAGGAGATGCCCAAAGAGCTGCAGGGGCTCATCTGGCAGAGCTATGGCGTGCTGGCCGAATCTGTGATGGTGCCGCTCTACAACACCCTGGAAAACTATCCCCTGCCCTATCGCACCGGCAGCGACAGCTACTCCGATGATTCCGCCTACTGGCAGTTCCGCAGCCTGACCGCGCTGGCCAACACCGATCCGGACAAATACCAGCCGCTGCTGCGAAACGTCTGGAGTAAGGAGAGCAGCAAGCTCTACAAGGAGGTGGCGCTGCTCGACAAGAGCCTCAAGCAGGCCTACGCCAGCGACAAGGCCACCGCCATCGGGCTGGCCGCCGACTACTCCTATGGCCAATTGGAGAAGACCTATCAGATGGCCAAAGACCTGCGCTACAAGCTGATGACGGATCTGACCAAGAGCAGCGAGAAGGAGTATTCGCCGGAGGAGTTCAAGAAGATCATGAGCCTATGAACGGCTCGCCAATGCAAAGAGGCTCCCACGGGAGCCTCTTTGTTTCAACCAATGCAGCGATCAGCGACGGCTGATATTGAGCGGGCCGAAGGTCTGGGCCACCGGCATGATCTCGATGCTGTTGATGTTGACGTGAGCCGGCTGCTGGCTCACCCAGAGCACGGTATTGGCGATGTCTTCCGGCTGGATAGCCTCCACCCCCTGATAGACGGAAGCCGCCTTGGCATCGTCACCGTGGAAGCGCACGTTGGAGAACTCGGTGCCGCCGCACAGGCCCGGTTCCACGTTGGTGACGCGGATGGCGGTGCCAGCCAGATCGGCGCGCAGGTTGAGGCTGAACTGCTTCACGAATGCCTTGGTGGCGCCGTAGACGTTGCCGCCCGGATAGGGGTAAGTGCCCGCGATGGAGCCGATATTGATGACGTGGCCGCGATTGCGCGCCACCATGCCCGGCAGCAGCAATCGGGTGAGCAGGGTCAGACCGCTGATGTTGGTGGCGATCATCTGCTCCCAATCTTCCAGATCCGCCTTGTGGGCCGGCTCCAGCCCCAGCGCCAGGCCGGCGTTGTTGACCAGCAGATCCACTTCACTCCACTCGGCTGGCAGAGCGGCGATGGCGGCGCGGGTAGCCGCCTTTTCCTGCACGTCGAATGCCAGCGGCAGAAACTGCTCGCCCAGCTCGTCGGCCAGCGCAGCCAGCCGTTCGGCACGGCGACCGGTACCGATCACCTTGTAGCCCGCCTGCACCAGCTGGCGGCTGATGGCTTTACCAAAACCGGACGAGGCGCCCGTTACCATTGCAATCATCTGAACCTCCATTATCTCAACCGATATTGTTATTTATGTTGTTGAAACCAATCTGATTTATTCATCGCTCAATTCACGTCCGGTCGCCTTGCGCCAGACAAATACCACCAGATGGAGCAGCAACAAGCCCGAGCCACCCAGCGCAAACAGCAGGCCGGTGAGGGCGTTAACCGAGGTATCGGCGCCGCACCACCACCAGACCAGCCAGCCACTCAGACCGATGACAAAGGTCTGGATGGCACAGACCGGGCAGCGCCCCAGCTTGGCTCTGATGGCGGTGGCAAGGCAGTTGTCGCAGCTCATCCTGCTCCTCGATTCTGCTCGTTCAACATGATCAGTTGGCCCGTGAAGACGGCTTGCGAGCCTGAGTGCGAGCCACTCTGCGCCGCTCACGCTCCTCGTCGCTCACCAGCGGCAGCACCAGCCGGTGCGCATGCTGGTCGCGGCCATAGTAGTCCGCCAGCCGCTGCTGGGGACGAAATCCCAATCCCTGATAGAGCGCCAGCGCCTCTTCGTTGGCATCCCCTACTTCGAGGCGAATCGCCCCCCAGCCAGCCTCCTGTCCTTCGCGGATCACCTGCTCCAGCAGGCGGCGGGCCCAGCCCAGACGGCGCACCGTCCAGCGGATGGCCAGCGCCTGAATGACCAGCCGATCCCAGCCTCTGTGCTCCAGCAGGCAGAGATAGCCCATCAGCTGATGTTTCTCGTCCAGCAGCAACAGAGTGCGCCCCTTGGCGTGGGCCAGCAGATAGTGCCAGCGGCTGCGGCCAAAGGCGACTTCGGGAGGAAAACAGTAGCGTTCAAGATTAACGATGGCGCCCAGATCATCGGTTCGGGCCGCACGTACGGTCAACACGGGGAGTCCTTGTTCGGTTATTTATCCTCAGCACCAAAAATGCGACTTGTATCACAAGTTACCAAG
>NZ_JAAKNE010000040.1:0-33068 GCF_049170755.1 Aeromonas sp. 604176 | reverse complement strand
GCTCTGCTCTGCTCTGCTCTGCTCTGCTCTGCTCTGCTCTGCTCTGCTCTGCTCTGCTCTGCTCTGCTCTGCTCTGCAATGAGTGATGGCAGATCACGGAAACAAAAAAAGCGCCCTGAGGCGCTTTTTTCATATCAACCGGATGATCAGGCTTTGAACTTGCTGAACACCAGAGAGGCGTTGGTGCCGCCAAAGCCGAAGCTGTTGGACATGACGGTGTTGAGCTCGGCCTCTTCGTACTCGCGCACGATGGGCAGACCTTCCGCTTTCTCGTCCAGAGTCTCGATGTTGATGCTGGGAGCGATAAAGCCGTGCTCCATCATCAGCAGGGAGTAGACAGCCTCGTGCACGCCGGCAGCGCCCAGCGCATGACCGGTCATCGCCTTGGTGGCGGAGATCTTGGGACCGTTGGCGCCAAACAGAGTCTGGATGGCTTCCAGCTCCTTGGTATCGCCAACCGGGGTGGAGGTACCGTGGGTGTTGATGTAATCAACCTTGCCGACACCCTGCATTGCCATCTTCATGCAACGCACAGCGCCTTCGCCACTCGGGGCAACCATGTCGTAGCCATCAGAAGTAGCACCGTAACCGGTCAGCTCGGCATAGATGTGAGCACCACGGGCCAGAGCATGTTCCAGCTCCTCAACCACCAGGATACCGCCGCCACCGGAGATAACGAAACCATCGCGGTTCGCATCATAGGTACGGGAGGCTTTTTCCGGCGTGTCGTTGTACTTGGTAGAGAGCGCGCCCATGGCGTCAAACTGGATGGTAGAGGACCAGTCCAGCTCCTCGCCGCCACCAGCGAAGACCACATCCTGTTTGCCAAGCTGGATCAGCTCCAGCGCGTGACCGATGCAGTGAGCAGAGGTGGCGCAGGCGGAGCTGATGGAGTAGTTGACCCCCTTGATCTGGTACGGGGTCGCCAGACAGGCAGAGGTGGTGGAAGACATGGTACGCGGCACCATGTAAGGGCCCACACGCTTGACCCCTTTCTCACGGGCGATGTCCACAGACTCCGAGGTGTTCTTGCCGGAAGCACCACCTGAGCCGACCACCAGGCCGGTACGCTCGTTGGAGACCTGCTCTTGCGCCAGACCGGCATCTTCAATGGCCTGCTGCATGGAGAGGTAGGCATAGGCCGCAGCGTCACCCATGAAACGCATGACTTTACGGTCGATCAGTTCAGACGGCTCGAGTTTGATATTACCCCAGACACGGCTGCGCAGGTTGTGCTGCTCGAACTGCTCGGAATAGGTGATGCCGGATTTACCTGCTTTCAGGGAGGCCAGCACTTCTTCCTTGTTGTTGCCGATACTGGAGATGACGCCGATACCGGTGATCACTGCTCTTCTCATTAATTCATCTCGTCTGGAAAAACTGGCGCCAAGTCTACCCGCTTTCGGCTGCCAAACTGGTCTGCTTTCACGTAGAATGCCCGCGTTTTTGTGACGCGAGCCGAGGAAAACGTGAGTCAAACATCCTTACATCATGCCCGATTGGACTGGAACGAGGCGGGAACTCCAGTCTCCAGTGAGTTCGGGGATGTGTACTTTTCCAATGATAACGGTCTAGCTGAAACGCGCTATGTCTTTTTGCAGCAAAACCGGCTGCCAGCGCGATTTTTGCACCACGATCGTGACACTTTCGTGATAGGTGAGACAGGTTTCGGCACAGGTCTTAACTTTCTGGCGACAATGGCAGCCTTTCAGGAACAGGCGCCCCAAACCGGCAACGGCTCCCGCCTTCACTTCATCAGTTTCGAAAAATACCCCCTGACCCAGGACGATCTGCGCAAGGCGTTGGCCGCCTGGCCTGAACTTGGCCACTTGAGTCAGGATCTTGTTGCCCAATGGCCGCAGCCGGTCTCCGGTTGCCACCGCCTGCATTTTGCGGGCGGCCGCATTCACCTCGATCTCTGGTTTGGCGACATCAAGGATATGCTGCCGCAGGTGCCTCACCGGGCAGAGGGGCTGGTGGATGCCTGGTATCTGGATGGTTTCTCCCCAGCCAAGAACCCGGAGATGTGGACACAGGAGCTGTTTGATGGTCTCGCTCGCCTCGCCCGTCCCGATTGCTCCATCACCACCTTTACCTGTGCCGGTTTTGTCCGTCGCGGCCTGATTGCCGCCGGTTTTGCCATGAAGAAGGTGAAGGGCCACGGTAGCAAGCGGGAGATGCTGGTGGGGGATCGCACCGACAAGCAGCCGCAGCAAACCATCGCCCCCTGGTATGCCCGTCCTGCCGGGCGCGCTGGCGAGGTAGTGATCATCGGCGGTGGCATTGCCTCGGCCATGACGGCGCTCTCTCTGGTGGAGCGGGGCCGCAAGGTGACGTTGCTGTGTGCAGATGGCGAACCGGCCACCGGCGCCTCCGGCAACCGCCAGGGCGCGCTTTATCCACTGCTTAACGGCGAGCACGATGCGCTATCACGCTTCTATTCGCTCGCTTTTGGCTATGCCCGCCAACGGCTACTGGCGTTGGCCGAACGCCATCCCATCGCTTTCGAATTATGCGGAGTGACCCAGCTCGGTTATGACGACAAATCGGCAGCCAAGTTGGCGAAAATGAGCCAGGGCCCCTTCCCACCCGAGCTGATGCATCCCCTCTCTACAGCAGAGGTAGAGCAGGTGGTTGGCCTGCCCTGCGGCCACAGCGGCGTCAGTTACCCGCTGGGGGGCTGGCTCTGCCCTGCGGATCTCACCCGCGCTGCAATCAAAGAAGCACAAGCCAGTGGTCTGCTGCAGGTGGAGTACCACACCCAAGTAAGCGCCATTGCCGAGCAGGCCGATGGCTGGCAAGTAGAAAGCCAGGATGGCCGCCACTGGCAGGCCCCCAATCTGGTGGTCGCCGCCGGTCACCAATTGCCAGCACTGCTCCCCTTTGCCGAGCTGCCCCTCTATCCGGTGCGCGGTCAGGTGAGCCATGTGCCGACCACGGCCAGCTTGCGTCAGCTCAAGACTGTGCTCTGTTATGATGGCTACCTCACCCCGATGCACAACGAGCAGCACTGCATCGGCGCCAGCTATGGCCGCAACCAGAGCAGTCTCGAGTTTCGTGCCGAGGATCAGGCGCAGAATCAAGCGCGGTTGCAAGCCTGCCTGCCACAGCAAGCCTGGCCCGCCGAAGTGGATGTGAGCGGCAATGAGGCGCGCGTAGGGGTGCGTTGTGCCAGTCGGGATCACCTGCCAGTGGTGGGGTCAATCGTCAGATTGGCAGGCCTAGAGGATCACTATGCGCATCTGCAGCATGATCTGCACAACGCCCAGCCGCTGCCTCTTCACCCCGGCCTCTATGTGCTGGGAGCGCTCGGCTCACGGGGTCTCTGCTCGGCGCCGCTCTGTGGCGAGCTGCTCGCCAGCGAGATCTGCGGCGATCCCCTGCCGCTGGCTGCCGATCTGCTGGAGGCGCTCCACCCTGCCCGTTATTGGGTACGTAAAATGCTCAAGGGCAAAGCTCTGGTCTAAACCGGACTCTGCAAACAAATAGAATGGCCGCTCATCGGGCGGCCATTCTATTTATCAAATCATTCGATATAGAGGCGTGTTGGCAGGATATCGGACCCTCTATAGCGCTCACTTGGGCCAATGCACCCCGAGCTGTTCGCCATAACCCGTCTGACGCTGGAAATCGTCTACCCGTGCCTTCACCTTGTTCAATTCGCCACTGCCCGCAGCCCAGGCGGCATAGCGCAACGCCTGGCAATCTGCATGGCCTGGTAGTGCCGCAATCGCCCCGCCCACCTGATTTCCGCCTTGCAGCACCATCTCTTTGAAACGGGATTCATAGTCAAACATGCTGGAGAGCAGCCGACCCCAGCGCTGGCGAGCAGGGTCACTCCCCTCCGAACTCTGACGCCAGCGGGGCAACAATACAGTGGCATGAGTCGTTACCGTTACCCGTTTGAGCTGGCAACGCCCCGGCAACTGGTCGGTTTCCAGCTGCCAGTCCACCTGATAACTCGCCTTGCCGAGCACAGGCTTGCCATTCACCTTGGGGGCACTCTGAGCAATGGCGCGTGCCAGTTGATCTGGCTGGGCAGCACTTACCTCATAAAAACGGACATTGATGCGGGACTCTGGCACCACTTGCGGCCGGCTCGGCTGAGCCTGACTCATCAGGGGCAACAGCAATAGCACGCTCCCCACTACTCCATAAACCTTGCTGACCATGCCAGACTACCTTCCTTGATTGCACGGGCGGAGTACCAACCTTGGTGAAACCCACCGCCACACAGATGACGGGTATAGCCTATGTGTGACCAAGAGGCGGCGCAATACAATGATGAGCCCAGAAATCAGAGCAAGCTCACAGGTTGCGTGAGCAAAGTATGGCACAAGGATGAAACTGTATTTTTATTGAGCAGGACGACTGATGCGCTGCCAGTCGAGGTGATAGTTTTTCACATTGATGTCATGACCATCTATCTGAATGAAATGATCATTTTTAAGACGGTTGGCAAAAAAGTCCTGATCTGCCCCCTCATTGAGCCACAGCTCGCAAAGTCCCCGTTTTCCCTCTTTGGCATAAAATCTCGGGGTGACCAGCAACGCGACCCCATCTACCCGGATGGCATGACGGGCCAGGCAGTTTGCTTCGGTGGTTTTGGATGCCAGCGCGGCAAAACGGGGTCTGTTCCCCTCGGCAACCACCAGTACGCCGTAAGAGTGAGGAGCCATGAGACGCCGCATGGCGACCGCCTGATGAGGACCGGTTTGATGAAAACCGTCATTGGTTACCGCAAACACGCAAGTAGGTGAAAATAGCATCGCGAGCAGGAAAAGAGAGCGTTTAATGCCTGAAAAATCACCAATCACCATATAAAAGCCTCAAAAGACAACCAAGGCTGGCAAGGGTAGGTAGCCAAACCCGCTGGGTAAAGTACCTTTACCTTTCTTTAATTCTGTTCATAGGGTTAAACGTTGATTTAGCTCACACAACATCCTGTTTCCAGTCGCCACTCTACCCCTATCGGAATAGACTCCTTCCACTCTCATCCAATCAGAAGGCAACATATGCTGGAACTCATTGTTGGCACCTTGGTCACCCTGGTGGTGGGCCGTGCCATTTTCAAAGGATACTCCGCAACCGGGGTGCTGCTGAGCGGCGGCTTGCTGCTGCTGGTCATCACCGCCATGATGGGCAAGCCGGTATTGCCGAGCAAGGTGGTCAGCACCGGTTATCTCGCAACCGATATCTTCGAATACGTCCGCTTCCTGCTCAATGATCGTGGCGGTGGACTGGGGATGCTGATCATGGTGCTCTGTGGCTTCGCCGGCTACATGAGCCATATCGGCGCCAACACCATTCTGGTCAAGCTGGCCAGCAAACCGCTCGGCATCATCAAATCCCCCTATATCCTGCTGGTGGCTGCCTATCTGGTGGCCTGCGCCATGTCGCTGGCGGTGAGCTCCGCTACCGGCCTCGGCGTGCTGCTGATGGCCACCCTGTTCCCGCTGATGGTCAACATGGGGATCTCCCGTGGCGCGGCTGCGGCCGTGTGCGCCTCGCCAGCCGCTATCATTCTGGCACCGACCTCAGGGGACGTGGTGATGGCTGCTCAGGCCGCCAACATGCCGCTGCTGGATTTTGCCTTCAAGCTGACCCTGCCCATCTCGCTGGTGGCGATCGCCTGCATGGCGGTGACCCACTTCTTCTGGCAGCGCTACCTTGATCAAAAATCCGGTGAGCACAACGAGCCGGTCGCCCCGGGTGATCTGGTGACGACTGCGCCTGCCTTTTACGCCATCCTGCCCTTTACCCCCATCATCGGAGTGCTGGTGTTTGACGGCAAATGGGGTCCGCAGCTGGATATCGTCACCATCATCGTCATGTGCATGGTGCTGGCCAGCCTGCTGGAGCTGGTGCGGATCCGCAATGGCAAGGAGCTGCTGGACGGTCTGCAGGTCTGTTGGCGCAACATGGCTGATGCCTTTGCCGGTGTGGTCATGCTGCTGGTCGGTGCCGGTGTCTTCGCCCAGGGTCTGATGACCGTCGGCTTTATCGACACCCTGCTGGCTCACGCGCAGGATCTCGGTTCGGGTGGTCTGATCATGATGCTGTCACTGGTGGTGATCACCACCCTGGCCGCCTTCACCACCGGCTCGGGTAATGCCCCCTTCTACGCCTTCGTGGAGTTGATCCCCAACCTGGCCAGCAGCCTTGGCATCAACCCGGCCTATCTGGTGATCCCGATGCTGCAAGCCTCCAACCTGGGTCGCACCATTTCTCCGGTCTCCGGGGTGGTGGTCGCCTGTGCCGGGATGGGCAAGCTCTCGCCGTTCGAGGTGGTCAAGCGCACCAGTATGCCGGTCGCCGTCGGCCTGCTGGTGGTGATCGTCGCCACCCAGATCATGGTACCCGCCTGATCGCTGACCAGCCCGGCACCCTGCCGGGCTGGTATCCTCCCCCTCCTTTGCAGTAGACTCGGTGCTCATTTTCCCCTAAGGAGGACCGAGATGAGTATTACGGTTCAACTTGCCCATTTCAGTGATTGCCACTCCCACTTCGATGGCGCGCCCATGAGCTTCTCCCCTATCGGTGAAGGCCAGTGGCGCACCCAGTGCGGCGGTTATGCCCGGATCCTGACCCGACTGACCCAACTGCGTGCAAAAGCCGCAGCTGCCGGCCAGCGTTTTCTGTTTCTGCACGGTGGCGACTCCTTTCAGGGCTCGCTCTATTTCAACCGCTTCAAAGGGCGCGCCAACGCCGACCTGCTCGCCATGCTGGCCCCCGATGCCATGGTACTTGGCAACCATGAGTTCGATCTGGGCAACGGCCCGCTGGTGGAGTTCTTGCGCCAGCTCGATTTTCCGGTGCTGGCCGCCAATCTGGATAACAGTCAGGAGCCTGCCGACACGCCGCTTGGGCTGTGGGATATTCCCCATCTCTACGACGCCCATCAGCCCTGGCATCGTCAGATGATCGACGGGGTTCCCTTTGCGCTGCTCGGCATCACCCTCGCCCAGATGGCTGCCATCGCCAACCCGGATCCCCACACCCGTTTCCACGCGGTCGCCGACACCCTCACCAGGGTGTTGCAGGAGATCAAGCGCGAAGGGATCCAGCATATCGTGCTGCTGAGCCACCTCGGGCTGGATCAGGACAAGCTGCTGGCCGAGCGCTTCCCCGAGCTCAGCCTCATCATCGGCGGCCATACCCATAGCCTGCTCGGCGATCTCGCGCCGCTGGGTCTGCCAAGCGAAGGCAGTTATCCGCTGATGAACAACGGGGTGGCTATTTTGCACGCTGGCCACAGCGCCCTCTGCCTCGGTGTCTGCGAGCTCACCTTCGATGAGGCGGGCCGCGTCGTGCAGAGTCAGGGGCAGCTGGAGTGGCTCCCCTGGCAGCCCTGGCCATTTGCCTCCACCCCACCCGCCGGGCTCACCTTCTGCGAGCCGGATGCACAGCTTGAAAAACATCTGGCCAAACGCTATCGGCCTGAGATTGAAACCATGAGCCAGCGCATCGTCACCCGACTGGCGGCGCCACTGCCCCATCAGCGGCTGCCGGATGCCACCCTGCCGCACGGCAGCCAGCTCGCCCCGCTGGTGGCCCGCGCCATGCTGACCGCTGCCCGTGAACAGGTAGGCGAGGTGGACTTTGCCCTGCACAATGCTGGCGGCGTGCGCTGCTCGCTGGAGCCGGGCCCCCTGAGCGAAGCGGATATCGCCGGTCGCCTGCTGCCGTTTGCCATTCCCCTCACCCTCTATCGGGTGCACGGTCACGAGTTGGCGGAGGCGCTGGAGAATGCCATCGACAACGCCACCAACAACGGCGTGGTCGGCAATGGCAACGGCAGCTTCCCCTACACCGCAGGGGTGCGATTCACCTATCAGGCCGATCGGCCCAAGGGCCAGCGCATCACCCGACTGGAGTGGGAAGCCGCCCCCGGCCAGTGGCAAGCGGTCAATGCCGCACAGGTCTATCGCGGGGTGTCGAGCGCCTATACCGCCTCCGGCAAGGAGGGTTACACCGCACTGGCGCGCACCCTGACCCAGCACAATCAGGAGCTCGGCATCACCCTGGCCGACGCTTTTATCCGCTGGGCCCGTCACCTGCCGACACTGGAAGCGCAGCCCCCCCTGCTTGAGTACATCCATTGATGCAGAGGGGGAATGGCTGGCTTCGCCACATCCCCCTGACGGCCAATATTGCCGCAGCCAGCGCCCGGTTCCCTGCAAGAACCGGGCTTTTTCGAGAATATTTGCCCCACACGGGCCTGCCCCATTGCATCGCACTCACTAGCTCGGCAAGATAGGCCCGCTTTCAAGACCAGCTGCAGGAACAGGCGACTTCATGAATCACTCCATCCGTTTCACTCCCCCTCGCGTCAACCCGAGTATCAAGCCAGCCATTGTGCTGCTGACCGCCTTGCTGGCGCTGCTCTTCTGTCTGCGCAACCCGCTCTTCCACGCCATGGCGCCGGGGTTTGATGCCTCGCTGTTCGCGGTGATGGGCAAGATGTGGAGCGAAGGGGGGGTGCTCTATCGCGACATGATCGACATCAAGGGGCCGATGATCTTCGCTCTCGACGCGCTGGGCTATCGAATGGGGGGATTTGTCGGGATCTGGACACTGGAGTGGGTGCTCTGCTGGCTCGGATTGCTGGCCAGCTGGCAGGCCTTTGCCCAGCTAGGACTCTCGTTCAAGGCGCGCCTTGGCGCCATGCTGGCGGTGCTGGCTCTCTACGGCACCCGTTACTACTACGGCAACATGACTGAGGACTGGACCTTCCACCTCGCCCTCATCGCCCAGTGGGCCTTCATCACCCTGCTGCTGGACAAGGGATTTCGCTGGTGGCCGGCGCTGGTGGCGGCCCTCACCTTCGCCATCGTCGCCTGGATGCGCACCAACAACGGCGCCTTCTGGGGAGCCTGGTATCTGGTGCTGTTCTGCCACTGGTGTCTGCATGAGAAGTGGCGTGATGCCATCTTGCTGCTCATCTCCAGCCTGCTGGGGCTGGCGCTGATTGGCGGCCCGCTTTACGCCTACTTCCAGCAGCATGATCTGCTGGCGGCCTTCAAATACTACGCCTTCGACATCTTCTTCGAAGGGAGCTACGGCAATGGCTTCTCCCCCATGGTGGGCGCCGTCGGCCTGCTGCGCACCGGCCTTGTGATGCTGCTGCCCGCCTTCATCATTCTGATGCTGAGCCGCCGTCAGGAGTGGTATCTGCCCGCCCTGCTGGCAACCCTGTTTGGGGTGCTGTTTACCCTGATCGCCAACTCGGTCTCCGGCCATGTGTTCGATCACTACGACGTGCTCTATCTGCAACTGGCAGTGCTGCCGCTGGCGGTATTGCTGGATCGCAGCGAACAGCAGGCAGATGCCATCGGGCTGCTCTGCATCTCGCTGGTGGTGCTCACCGCCAGCTGGCTGCTGGCCCAGCAGCTCGGTTTTGGCTGGAGCACCAAGGAGTGGTCCCTCGAGCGGGTCAACGAGGTGCTCGGCACCAGCCTGCTGTGGGCGCTGCCGGTGCTGATCCTCATCCCCCTCTGGCGAGCCTGGGATGTGCGCAGTGCCACCCCCTGGCTGGCGACTCTGGCCATGCTGCTGCTGATGATCAACAACGCCTGGGAAGGGACCCTCAAGGGTCGCCCCTTCAATCCGGCGGCGCAGGTACGGGTCGATCGCATCAAGGCCGAGACAGTCCCGAGCGACAAGATCTGGGTCGATGGCATCCAGCCGCAATATTATCTCTGGACCGATCGCCAGCCAGCGTCCGCCTATCTCTTCTTTGCCAACGTCAATCCGCCCTATGACGTGCGCGAGCGGGTGCTGGCCGATATCCAGCGCCAGAATCCGAAGTTCATCATCGCCAAGCCGGATCGGGTGAGCGAGGAGCTGAAAAAGCCGAGCTCCCCTTCCCATCTCGCCTTTTATCAATACCTGACCAGCCACTACGAAGAGGTGGATCCGGGTCTCTATCGCCGACGCTGATCGTCAATACGCCCCGCAGGGCGGCCATTGTTGCAATGGCCGCCCTTTTTATTGCGCCAGATCGCCTTGCAGCGGCGGCCCGCAGTAGGCAAGCCCGCCCGAGATAACTACAATGACGCTCTTTTTGATGTAACGAGTGACACCATGGCGGAACTGACTTATCTGGGCGGCTATCCAGACCCCCTCAAGGCACAGGTACAGCAGCTGATTGCGGCGGGCAAGCTGGGGGAGATGCTGGCCAAACGCTATCCGGAAAGCCACCAGATCCAGAGCGACAAGGCGCTGCTTGCCTACACCATGGAGCTGAAGAACCGCTACCTCAAGAGCTCGGCGCCCCTGTCAAAGGTGGTGTTCGATGGCAAGATCAACGTGATCAAGGATGCCCTCGGCCTGCACACCTACGTCAGCCGGGTACAGGGCAGCAAGCTCAAGGCCAAGAACGAGATCCGCATCGCCGCCCTGTTCAAGGAGGCGCCGCCCCCGTTCCTGAAAATGATCGTGGTGCACGAGCTGGCCCATATCAAAGAGAAGGATCACAACAAGAGCTTCTACCAGCTCTGCCAGCACATGGAGCCCGACTATCATCAACTGGAGTTTGATCTCAGACTCTGGCTCACCTGGCGTGATATCGACAAGGCCAACCGCTAGGCTGACAACCGTTTCAGGGAGGAAACATGTCATTTGCCGCCATCCCCTTTGGTGCCACCCGCTTTATTGCCACTTTGGTAATGGCCAACTTGGGCTGCGCTGCCTATCCCCGCCGCGCGTCACGCGGGCTGCTGGCCCTGCTGCTTCTGCTCGCGGGCCACAGCGCCCTGGCCGATGAGCGCTGGCAGAGCGACAGCTATCTGGTCGAGAGCTTTATGGCCATCGCCATGGAGCGGGAGTATGGCGAAGCCAGGCAGACCCGTTTTGCCCGCTGGCAGCAGCCGATCCGGCTGCAACTTATCAACGAATCGGGTGACAAGCCGCTGCAGGCCGACGTAGTGAAGGTACAGGCGGCCCATCTGGCCCGCATCACCGGCCACCCCATCAGCATGGTGACCGCAAAGCCCAACCTCACCCTGATCATGACCGACTACAGCAAGATGAAGAGCTGGGCCAACCGCACCATGGGGGGGGATCCATCGGTCAAGATGGCGCTCAAGGAGGGGCTCTGCCTTGCCAACTTCGCAACCAATGCGAAACACGAGATCAGCCGTGCCACCATCATCATTCCGGTAGACTACAGCAGAGCCAAGGGGCGTTTTCTCGACTGCGTGGTGGAGGAGTTCACCCAGGTGATGGGTCTGCCCAACGACTCGGACAAGGTGTTTCCCTCCATCTTCAATGACAACAGCATCGACAGCTTTTTGACCGGGCTGGACTATGTGCTGCTCAAGATGGCCTATCACCCGGCCCTCAAAGCCGGAATGAGCAGTGCCGAGATCCGCGCCGCACTGCCCATTGCGCTGGCCGACCTGCGCGCCAAAGGGGAGATCCGCGAAGCCAACCGCCGGGTGCAGCAGCAGAGCCTGAAAAGCTGGGCGGGACTGTAACGGCATGGCTCAACCCAGAGCCAGACAAGCCACTGCGACTCACCACCAACAAAAAACGCAGCCACCTGGCTGCGTTTTTTGTTGTATGGGTATCAGCAGTGCATTAGCAGGCATGCCCGTTTATCCGCAGCCCATTTATCCACCGCCCAGAATTATCCACTGACCATGGGGATCAGGATGCGACGTTCTCTTCCGGCATCCAGCTGTCGGCGTTCTCCCACACCTCCTGCACCATGGCTTCGGCCAGCTCTTTGTCTTCCTTGCTGGCACGGCTGACGGTCAGAGCCATGGTACTGCCCGGCGCGACCCGCACATGGATGTCGGGAAATTTTTCGCCAAGCTGCTTGAGCAGCTCCTGACGCAGCGCCTCCATGGTCGAGGTCGGGATCTGATGTTTTCTGTCGATGATGATTTCAAGACGCATAGGAAACTTCTCCATGATTTATAACTGTATTTTTATCCAGTATTCATGGGAAGTAAAGTGCCAACTTGCACCAATCAGAAAAGATCCAGCTGCTGACCACAGATCCGGTCGAACGACTCGCCGATAAAGGGCAGGATGGCATCGGCAATGGGCCGCAACTGCTTGTCGATATAGTGCTCGTAATCGATGGCGCTGCGCCGGTACTCCAGCGGCTCGGGGCCATTGAGGGTCATCAGATAGGCGATGGCGCCCCGATGCTGATAGCGCTGGGGCAGACCGCGGCGCAGGTTCTCCTCATCGGCCAGCCGCGCCGCCCGCACATGGGGCGGCACATTCTTCTGATACTCTTCGAGCTTCTGGCGCAGCCGTTTGCGGTAGATAAGCAGATCGTCGTGACGACCGGCGCGGGTCTCATCGACCATGATGCGCACATAACCGCTGGGATCTTCATCGTGAAACACCAGCTCATAGAGGCGGGTCTGGAACTGCTTGGCCAGCATGGTCCAGTCGGTGCGCACCGATTCGAGCCCCTTGAACACCAGCTGTTCACTCCCTTCACTGGCCTTGCCAACCAGCCCCGCATAGCGCTTCTTGCTGCCCTTCTCCAGCCCGCGGATGGTGGGCATCAGGAAGCGGCGATAGTGGGTCTCGTACTGGATCTCCAGATAGCTCGGCAGGTTGAACTCGCACCTGATCAGTGCAGCCCAGTTATCGTTGATCATTTGCGCCAGTCGCTGGCCGATCTCGTCCGCCTCATCGGGGCTGGTCTCGCGCCCCAGATGGACAAAGGTGGAATCGGTGTCACCATAGATCACCTCGAACCCCTTCGCCTCAATCCACTCGCGGGTCTGCTGCATGATGCTGTGGCCACGCAGGGTAATGGACGAGGCTAGGCGCGGATCATAGAAACGGCAGCCCCCCGACCCCAGCACCCCGTAGAAGGAGTTCATGATGATCTTGATGGCCTGGGAGAGTGCCTTGTTGCTGGCAGCCTTGGCCCGATCCCGCGCCGCCCAGAGGGTAGCGATGAGACCCGGCAAGAAGTGGCGCTCGCGGGAGAACATGGCGCCGCGAAAGCCCGGAATGGCGTGCTCGGGATGCTGCAGCCCCTCGATGAGCCCCATGGGATCGATGCAGAAGGTGCGGATGATGCTGGGATAGAGGCTCTTGAAATCGAGCACCAGCACATGACGATAGAGACCGGGTTTGGAGTCCATCACATAGCCGCCGGGGCTCGCCAGCCCACCGTCGGCTGGCAAATTGGGGGCCACGTAGCCGCCACGATGCAGCCGCGGCAGATAGAGGTTGGTAAAGGCCGCCACCGAGCCCCCCACCCTGTCCAGCTCAAGGCCGGTGAGGGAGGCGCGTTCAATGGCAAAAGGGATGAGGTGGCAGAAATCGAAGATTTCCCACACCAGCTTGCAATCTTCCAGGTTGTAGCGGGCCAGCGCCTCCTTGTCGGAGTGGAACAGTTCGGTGATCTTCTCCCCCCGATTGGCCACGTCCTCGATATCCTTGCCACGGCCAAGCAGTTCGCTCGCCACCGCATCCAGGCTGTAGCTAGCAAACTGCCAGGTGGCGCTTTTGAGGGTGTCGATGCCATCCAGCACCATGCGCCCGGGGATAATAACGTTGCCAGTCTGGGGATCGTTGCGCGATGAGCGCCAGAAACAGAGCTCGTGGCCACGACCGAGCCGCAGCCGCCGCTTGTTGAGCTCGGCGCGGCGCAGCAGCAGGCGAAAGTCGAAGTTGACCACGTTCCAGCCGATGACCAGATCGGGGTCGTGCCGCACAAACCAGCGCTCCAGCGCACTCAGCAGGGCGCTCTCGTCCTCTACCCATTCGACCCTGGTACTCCAGCTATCGGCGTCGGCCTCCGGCGTACCGATCATGATGACCCGTGCATCCTCTTCGCTGTAGAGCCCCACCGAGAAGAGGGCCCCATCCATGGCACACTCCACGTCCAGCGACACCCAGGAGAGGGTCGGTGTCACCGTCTGCGGCGCACAGCGCGCCTCGTTTACTTCCCAGTAGCCGTGCTTGCCCCCTTTCTTGAGGGTGCGCCCCTCAAAGCGCACGCCGGCAGTGATGAAACGCTCCATCAGGTAGCGCTCCGGCAGCCGAATATCCGCCTCGAAGTGCTCCAGCCCGCGGATGAGCAGCAGCTCGATGGCACGGTGAAAGGCGCTCAGGGTGGCAAAGTAGCAGCCCACCACGGCGCGGCCATCAAAGGTATGCATCGGCAGGCGGCGAAACCGCCCGCTCACCCCGGCGCCTTTGAACAGCTCGGCGGCCTCTGCCATGTGACTCTGCGGCAAAAAAAACACCGGCTCCTGCCCCGGCACCACCACCCGCACCGGCCCCTGCGCACTCCAGAGCCACATCACGATTTCGGTGGTGGCAGCGTGCCCGTTGCGACCGCGCACGTCCCGACCGTGGCGGGTCAGGATAAAACCGTCGAGCGGCGGGGTGGCGGGTACGGTGGGCTGGGTTGCAGTCATGAAGCGTAAAGGGGCTGTCCGAGAATGGGACTATTGTACGTTCATACAGTGCCCGCTCGCAATCGTCACGCAGGCTGCGAGGCTGGAGTCAAACTGGTAAGCTCGATGCCGTCGTTATTCCCGCCCATCCCGTTCTGACCACTCTTCGCCGACCAAAGGAGTCTCTGTGGCAATCTATTCCCTGCTGGATCAGCTGGCCATCCCCTACCAGCGTGTCGATCATCCCCCGGTGTTTACCTGCGAGGAGGCGAGCAAGCTGCTGCCCGACCTGCCCGCCGCCAAGACCAAAAACCTCTTTTTGCGCGACCCGAAAAGCGAGCGGCTGTTTCTGGTGGTGAGCCCGGAGGAGAGCCGGGTCGATCTCAAGGCGCTGGCGGCAAAGCTTGGCGTCAAGCGGCTGAGCTTTGGCTCCCCGGAGCGGCTCGATGCGGTGCTCGGCCTCACCCCGGGCTCGGTGACCCTGCTCGCCATGGTGCGCGATAGCGAGCGTGCCGTGGAGCTGGTGGTGGATGAGGCTATCTGGCAAGCCGAACAGGTGCAGTGCCATCCGTTGGTCAACACCGCGACTCTGATCATCCGCCTCGACGACGTGCGCCGTCTGCTGACCCATCTGGACAGGGAGGCCATCGTCATGCGCTTGCCTGCTGCAACCTGCAATTAGCACAACGTCTGGCGGTTGGGTTCACCCTGCCGCCAACACAACCACCTTTCACGCAGCGAAATTGACTGACAAGACAATAAAATGGCTCCTTGTGCGCTAATAAATCGAGTCAGCAATTGCCATCGAGCAAGAAGTCGGAGGTGAGCACATTCGGCCATTTAACCAATTGATAATAGGTTGGATTCATGTTGTGATCGGCCACTGCCAGCGGGCGATACCCCATCGCCTGTTCGTTCACAGGTGACTTCCCAGAGAGCCCCTTGATGCCAAGTCTGTTTTCCTCAGCCCAGTTGTTGAGTCTGGTGCTGTTCGTCACGCTGTCACATGTGGGGGTCGCCACCATTTTCGCCGCCATGTGGCACACCCATCGCCAGATCAGGGCATTGATCTACTGGTCAGCGGGGGAACTGGTTATCGCGGGGGCTTTTTGCTGCCTGCTGCTGCGCCCCCTTGAGGGAAATGCATCCCTTGCCAATATTCTCTGCACCAACCTGCTGTTGATGTCGACCACCCTGCTCTATGAACGGGGGATGCGCCACTTCTTTCGCCGTGAAGCCGACCAACTGGGCTGGCTGCTGCCCGCCGTTACCCTCGGCGGTTTCGTCCTGTTTGCCCTGACCGCCCTGCAGCAACCCCTCTTTGATGTGCACAGCCGGATCATCGTGCTCTCCGGCGTGCTCTCGCTGCAGATTGCGCTACTTATCTGGCAGCTCTGGCGCTACCAACGGCTGGCCCCCGTCTATCGGGTGCTGCGCTTTGCCATTCTGCTGCTCGGCCTGCAACTGCTGTTGCAACTACTGCGGATCGCCAAACACCTCTGGCAGCCGGAGCTGGCGGCCAACTCCTTCACCGACCCGCTGCTCGGGCCTGTGATCCTGCTCAGCCTACTCTTTACCATCGCCCGCAGTTATCTGCTGTTGAGCCTGGTCCACACCCGCCAACAGCAAGGCCTGCTGGCCACCCAGCGCAAGCTGGAGCGGCGCGCCAATCAGGACGAGCTGACCGGTCTGTTCAGCCGCCACTATTTCGAACGCCAGGTGACCCTGCGCGCCCGTCAGGTGACAAGCCCCGCCCAGCTGCTGCTGATCGATCTGGACAACTTCAAGCAGATCAACGACCGCCACGGCCACCCCGCCGGTGATGCCATGCTGCGGGCCGTGGGTCGGGTGATCACCAATACCCTGCCTTCTGAGGGCATGGCCGGTCGGCTTGGCGGCGATGAGCTGGCCCTGCTGCTGATGGCGGACCCGCAGACCCTGCCCGACTACTGCCACAGCCTGCAACAACAGACCGCCGAGGCGACCCGAGAGCTGGCCGGTGGCCCCATCAGCCTCAGCATCGGCCTCACCTCGCTGCACCCTGACGAGGGGTTTGAAGCGGCCTACCTGCGCGCGGATCGGGCCCTTTACGCCGCCAAACAGGCTGGGAGGCAACGGGCCTGCGTACAGGAGCTCAACCACAACGAGCCGCAACCGCTGCCGCCCTGCGCGCTCCTGTCATGAGCGCAGTGCTCGCTCTGCAATGCCGACCGGCCAGACTGGCAGATGCCCCGGCTTACCGTCGCTATGTCACCGAATGCGCCGAGGACGGACAGCCGCTCTATCAGGTGGCGCAATTTGACCCGGACGGCTGGTTACAGAGCCTGCTGGATCACGCCGAAGGGCGCAACTTGCCCAGTGGATACCTGCCGACTACCACCTATTTTGCCCTCGATGGCGAGGAGATCATCGCCACCCTGCGCCTGCGTCACGGCAACAATGAGGCAACCCGCCAGTGGCTGGGTCATATCGGTTACGAAACCCGCCCCTGTCGCCGTGGCGAAGGGGCCGCGACCGTGCTGCTGCGCTGGGTGCAACAACAGGTGCTGGCAGCGCCGGTGCTGATCAGCTGCGGCGAAGATAATCTGGCTTCCCGCAAGGTCATCACGGCCGCCGGGGGCGTGTTGCTGGGGCGGCGCTTCCATCCGGGGGATCGCAACTGGCTGGAGATGTATCAGCTAGCCCCCAGCCCCAGCCGACCATAGCCGCAGCACCAATAAAAAGAGCGCCCCGAAGGCGCTCTTTTTGTGAACATGGCAAGACCGTTAGTAGCTGTCTTCCTGCTCCGCCTTCATCCGGGCCCGACGGGCATAGGCCTCCTCCTCGGCGCTCTCAATCTCCTGCAGCACCGAATCGAGATCGATGGCGGCGCGGCTCTCTTCAAAGTGACCGGTCAGCTCGCTCTCGGGGGTGAGTTTGCCATCTTCAAACAGCGCCCACATCTCCTGGGCATAACGGGTCTTGAGCAGTTCGGGGGCATACATGCCGTAGTAGTTGCGCATGTTGTTGACGTCCCGCTCCAGCATCGCCTTGGCCTGATTGTTGGCGGCGGCATCCACCACCTGGGGCAGGTCGATGATGACGGGGCCCTGGCTATCCACCAGCACGTTGAACTCCGAGAGATCACCGTGGATAAGACCGGCGCAGAGCATCCGCACCACATAGCGGATCACCTTGTGGTGATCGATGACCGCCTGCTCGGGGGTGAGTGCCACATCGTTGAGGCGCGGCGCGACATTGCCATCCTCATCGGTGATAAGTTCCATCAAGAGGACACCATCGAGGCAGACATAGGGCTGTGGCACCCGCACACCGGCCGCCGCCAGCTTGAACAGGGCGTCGACCTCGGTGTTCTGCCACACCTCTTCATGCTGTTTGCGGCCATACTTGGAGCCCTTCTCCATGGCGCGGGCGCTGCGGCTGTTCCGCACCTTGCGCCCCTCCTGATAGACCACGGCCTGCTTGAAGCTGCGCTTGGACGCCTCTTTATAGACTTTGGCGCAGCGGATCTCGTCGCCGCAGCGCACCACATAGACGTCGGCCTCTTTGCCGCTCATCAACCGGCTGACGACCTCATCGACCAGGCCGTCATCAACCAGAGGTTGGATTCGATTTGGAATTTTCATGGCCGCCCTTTTACCCTATTTCCGCTCTCGAAGATAGCTCCGCGCACGCTCACCTGCCTCTCCCTTTCATAAGACACCCTGTTATCCCCTGTTTGCGCTGTTTTTGTCCACCCGTTCGCCTTAAAAACCACCAGCAGCAGGCCTAATACGAAAGGCGCCTGTGCCAACAAAAATGGCCCGCAAGCGGGCCAATTTTCAAGGTTCGGGCGGCAAGCCCTGACGAATGCGCTGGATCCCCGCTTCATAGAGGCCGTCATCCCCCTCCTGATGCTCCAGGGTTTCGAAGATCTTGAGAAACCACATGTACTGCTCGGGATGGCGGGCCACCTGCATCTCCACCACCCGGTTCATGGCATTGACGTCTGCCAGCAGATCGGCGGTGGGATAAGGGTCAAACGGCGGCTCAATCTCCAGCAGATAGCGTCCCTCATCCTCGTCATAGCTGGCGAAGATGGGCACGGCTCTGGCACCGGTCAGCTTCACCAGCTTGGGCAGCGCGGGCAGGGTTGCTTTGGGACGGCCAAAGAAGGGAACAAACACACTCGCCTCGCGGCCGTGATCCTGATCCGGTAGATAGAAGAAACTGGCACCAGCGCGGATCGACTTGATCGCCGGTTTGATGCCGGCGCTGCGCTCATAGACCTTGCCCCCTTTGGCCCGCTCGCGGTTGATGTACCAGTCGAACACCTGATCTTTCGGGCTCTTCATCATGGTGCACATCTCGATGCCCATCATGGAGAAGTAGCGGCCAATCATGTCGACCGCCCAGGTATGAGGCACCACCAGGATCACCGGGCGGCCCGCTGCTTGCTCCGCTTGCACATGCTCCCAGCCGGTGACCTTGATGCGGCGGGTCAGCCGCGCCTTGCTGCGCCAGCTGAGCTCGCCAAAGCCCATAAAGGTCTTGAGCCCGACCCGGATCGATTTGAGCAGCAGCGCCTGACGTGCGGCGGCATCCAGCGTTGGAAAGCAGATCTTGAGGTTGGTATCGGCAATATAGGCCTGCTTTTTCGAAAAACGCAGCAGGGTCGGTGAGACCAGATCGGCAAAGCGATCCCGCAACCTCGCAGGAGTAAATGCCAGCAGGGAGAGCAGGCCCAGTGCGAACCAGCTGCCCCACCATTTGGGATGCAGCAGGCGGCTATGAAATGAGGTATCAAATACCGGATCTAACGCAGACATGGCGACCATCAAGTCATCAAAAACAAGCGGTTATTGTAATTATCCTGACATTTTTTTCTACCCTGAGGAGGCTTGCTATCGACCTGCAAGGCACAGATCAGACTAGTTATCATAAAAAATGGCCCACCTGGGGCCATTTCAATCAATTCAAATTCTGGGTCAGCTGTGGGGAGACAATCCCTTGCGGATCCGGCGTATCCCCTCTTCGTAGAGGCCATCCAGCCCCTCCTGATCCTGACGGGTATCGAAGATCTTGAGGAACCACATGTACTGGCCCGGATGGCGCATCAGCTGCTGTTGCACCATGTCGTTCATGCGACAGGTATCGGCCATCACATCCTCGGTGGGATAGTTGTCGAACGGTGCCTCAATCTCCAGCCGGTAGCAGTGGTTCGCTTCGTCATAGCAGGCGAGCAGCGGCACCGCCTTGGCGCCACTGACCTGCACCAGACGGGGCAAGGCAGGCAGGGTCGCTTTGGGATAGCCAAAGAAGGGGGCAAAGATGCTCTTCTCGCGGCCATGATCCTGATCCGGCAGATAGAAGAAGCTGCGACCGCTCTTGATGGTCCTGATCACCGCCTTGATCCCGGCGCTGCGCTCATAGACGCGGCAACCGTTCTTGGCTCGTGCCCGGTTGAGGTGCCAGTCAAACACCGGATTGCGCGCCCGTTTCATCATGGTGCACATGGGCACCCCGCGCTGGGTAAAGCAGTAACCGGCGGCATCCACCGGCCAGGTATGGGGCACCACCAGGATCACCGGACGACCGGCCGCCCGCTCCGCCTCGATATGCTCCCAACCGATCACCTGCATCCGGCTCATCAGATAACGCTGGCTGCGCATGGTGAACTCGCCAAATCCCAACAGACTCTTGAGGCCGACCCGGATCGAGGTCAGTACAATGGCATCCCGCTCTTCCGGGCTCTTGTCCGGGAAGCAGATCTCCAGATTGGTTCTGGCGATATAGATCTGTTTTTTCGAGATACGAAACACCAGCGGTGCCAAGGCTTCGGCCAAACGGTCGCGCAATCGCACCGGCACAAAGGCCAGCAACATCAGCACACCGAGCGCCAGCCAGCTGAACCAGTAGCGAGGATGCAGAAAACGGGCTTCAAAAGAGGAGTCAAATACGGGATCTTGGGACGACATGTATTGGGGTCGAGCGAAAAAGTGGTGCTGCATTGTAGTCGTCCTGACAGGTAATACCAGTTAAATCCATGGCAAATAGCCCGCCACAGGCGCCACATCAAAAAACCATAAAAAATGCCCCGCACTGCGGGGCATTTTGCTCGTTACACAACCAGGGTGGAGGCTCTTTGTCCATCCATCGTATGACTGGTCGTTTATCCCGTCGCTCTCGGAGCGCACTGCTTATCCATTTCCCGATGTCACATCTTCTTCAAGATTTAACGGTGAGCACCCTGGCGGGCCATGCCGTTATTCATTTCGGTATTACGCTGCGGCAGAAAAAACATCAGGTAACGCAGTGCCACATACCCGACGATGACGGTAGCCACCCCCAGCTCGAAGTGGGCCAGCTGTCTGATCTGCTCGACGTAGTGACTGCCTTGTGCAAACCCTTCAACCAGATGAGCCACTTTGAACAGGGCGGTGGCACCGATCACCAGCGGGAAGGTGAAGGCGGCATAACCCGGCGAGAAGGGCAGACGCAGCAGTTTGATGAAGGCCAAATAGATGATACCGGTCATCAGGATGGCAATCCCCAACAGCACGGCCACCAGCAGCAGTGACGGCTCCTGGCTGACGGTCAGGTAACCGGCCAGAGAGAGGCTGGCAGGAGCCGCCAGAATGGCGATGGTCGGTTTGGCGGCATCCGGCACTTCATGGCTGAAGATCAGGCGATAGAGCATCAGCGGCAGCATCAGGCCATAGCAGATGATCCCGAACCAGAGCAGACCGTTGGCCAGCGGGGCAAATTGACCACCCGGGAAGGCGACGTCAGCCACGATGATCCCCACCGGCGGCACGAACCAGCTCGGCACCATGTGGTGAATTTCAAACTCTTTGGCACGATGCCAGATAAAGGTGGCCAGGAACAGCAGGTGAACCGCCACGGCAAACAGCCAGAGGGCCTCGCCCGCTTGCGGCGCAAGCATACCGAGCGCTTTGGAGACCACCATGGTGCCCATGGCATAGGTCGGTACCACACTACCCACCACAGGGTGAGCGAGATCCTGCAACAGCAGACGGGGGTGAAGCAGAAACTTGAAGGTCAGGATCACCAGCAGCACGGCCGCGATGGCTGCGCCCAGCAGTTGCATCCGGCCATCGAAGTGACCGGCATTTTCCCAACACCAACCAAGGCTGGCGATGCCCAGCGCCAGACCCGCCATGGGGGTTGGGGCGGCAGCCAGTGATTTACGGGTTCTTGCGATCATGATGACACCTTTCTATTGATGACTATGGCGATAGGATAATGGCCCCTTATCGTTTACGATATCTAAATGAATTAAATCAATCATTCAGGAAAACCAAACACGATGAAACTGACCCTGCAGCAGCTGAAAGTGTTCGCCACCATTGCCCGCTATGGAAACCTTGGCCTTGCCGCCAACGAGCTCTGCCTGAGCAAGGGGGCTGTCTCCCAGTCGCTGCAGGAGCTGGAGCGCCAGCTCTCCACCCCGTTGTTTGACCGCATTCACCCCAGATTGCAGCTCAACAACGAGGGGCGCCTGCTGCAACCGGCCGCCGAAGAGCTGCTGACCCGGATGCAGGATATCGAGAACCTGTTCAGTCCCGATGCCGAGCCGAGCGGCCAGCTTCGCCTTGGTGCCAGCCAGACCATCGGCAACTACCTGCTCCCCACCCTGCTCGCCAGCAGCAAACAGGAGCTGGGGCTCCCCCCCAAGGTGACCATCAACAACACTCACCTGCTCTGCCATGCACTGGCCAACTTCGAGCTGGATATGGCGCTGATCGAGGGGGAGAACCACCATCCCGACCTGCTTGCCGAACCCTGGCTGCAGGACGAGATGCTGGTGGTGGCTCCCCCCGCTCACCCGCTTGCCAACAAGAAGGAGCTCACCCTCTCCCGACTGGGGGGCGAGACCTGGGTATTGCGTGAAGCACAATCGGGCAGCCGCGAGCAGTTTATCCAGCAGATCCAGCCCGAGCTGCCCCGCTGGCAACCAGGGCTTGAACTCAACACCCTGGAGGCGGTGATGCTGGCGGTCGAGAAAGGGCTTGGTATCTCTTTTATCTCCCGGCTGGCAGCCTCGGATCGCCTGGCAGATGGGCGGCTGATCGCCCTGCCCCTCTCCCGCCGCTTCCCGCGCCAGCTCTCCCTTATCTGGCACAAGCAGAAGTACCACTCCACCTCCCTGCGCCACTTTATCCACTTCTGCCGGGCTCAGGTGAACAATGCCGAAGTGAGCCGCGCAGAGTAACGCCCGCTCGGAGCGCCGCTGGCTGGTCCGCCCACCAATAACGGAAAAAGCAGAGAGGGAGCCACGGCTCCCTCTCTTTGATTCTCTTCTGAGTATCACTTCGCCAGACTGCGCAACCAGCTGATCTCCTCGCCCCAGATGGACTCGTCTATGGTCTCGAGGATCAGCGGAATGCGATCGAAGCGATCATCATTCATGATGTGGTGGAATACCGCCTCTCCCAGATTGCCCTCCCGCAAGCTGTGATGGCGATCGACCCGGCTACCGAAGGTGCACTTGGCGCCGTTGATATGCATCCCCTTGAGATAATGAAAACCCACCGTGCGATCGAACTCGGCAAAGACAGTGGCGCAGCTCTCGGCGGTGCGCAGATCATAACCTGCGGCAAAGGCGTGGCAGGTATCGAAGCAGATCCCGACCCGGCTCTTGTCCTCCACCCCCTCGATGATGGTAGCGAGGTGCTCGAACGACCAGCCGAGGTTGGTCCCCTGCCCGGCGGTGTTCTCGATCACCGCCGTCACCCCCTCACTGCGCTCCAGTGCCCAGTTGATCGACTCGCTCACCAGCTTGAGGCTGGCCGCCTCAGGGATCTGCTTGAGATGGCTACCGGGGTGGAAGTTCAGATAACAGAGCCCCAGCTGCTCGCAGCGTTTCATCTCGTCGAGAAACGCATCGCGGGATTTGGCCAGACCATCGGGATCCGGGTGGCCCAGATTGATGAGGTAACTGTCGTGGGGCAGGATCTGCTCCGGCAGAAAACCGGCCTTGTCACAGGCCGCCTTGAAGGCGCGGATGGTGGCATCCGACAAGGGGGCGGCCTGCCACTGACGTTGATTCTTGGTAAAGAGGGCAAACGCGTTGGCCCCGATGGCCTGGGCGCGGGCGATGGTATTCTCCACCCCGCCGGCCGCACTGACGTGGGCTCCGATATATTTCATACAATCTCCTCGATACGGCAAGCCGCCATTATGCCGATCCCGCCCGGCCACGCCAAACCGGGATATCCGATAGCGGGTATCGACAAATAGCGCCGCCTATACAAGGCGCTGCGTTTCATGGCGTAATCGGCCTTCGCTGTGGCAACCTCTCCCCAGAAGGGATAGTTAGAGCCCGCCCGCGCCAGCATGGCGCCCATAAAAAAACGCAGCGTATCGCCTGAGCAATAACGCTGCGTCTTTGGGTCTCTCGGCCGTCCCCCTTGCCGTGACCCGAATGGCCAGCGACAAGGGAGCAAGAATGCGCGGGGAGAGTGCCTTAGAAAGGCATTTTAAAACCTGGCGGCAGTTGCATGCCACCGGTCAGCTCGCCCATCTTGGCCTTGTTCTGCTCTTCCACACGACGCACGGCATCGTTGCAAGCGGCAGCGACCAGATCTTCCAGCAGCTCCTTGTCATCTTCCATCAGGGAGGGGTCGATCTCGATGCGACGGACGCTGTGGCTACCGGTCATGGTAACCTTGACCATGCCAGCACCGGCTTCACCAGTCACTTCCATCTGAGCCAGCTGCTCTTGCGCCTTTTGCATACGCTCTTGCATCTGTTGGGCCTGTTTCATCAGGTTCCCCATTCCACCTTTACCAAACATATGTCGTCTCTCGTCTTGAAATCCGGCATCCAGCGCCGGGCTGTGGGCTTGTCTGTCCTAAATGGGGACAGCCAAACTGCTTTTCAACCGGAAGCAAGCTCCCGGCCACGGAATTTAGCGGTTGAGGGGCTCGATGCTCTCGTGATGAAGCACGGCACCAAACCGCTGAACTAAAAACTGCACGTTGGGATCCTGCTCCAGATCCCGGGTCACCTGCTCGCGCACCCCGAGATAGAGGCGGTGTTCGATCTCGAGGGGGGTCTCCTGGTCAGGCACCACACCGAGCGTCACCTCGACCTGCACCGGTTGACCCAGCGCCGGCCCGATGATCTCGGCCAGATCGGCGCGCGCCTTGTCGCTCACCAGATGGCGCTGCTCGGGCTTGAGAGTTAGCAGTACCTTGTCCCCTTCCCGCGTCATCACCGAGTTGATGGCCAACTGGCGCAGCCGCCCTCCCACCTGAGTGTGAGCGATCAACTCGGCCCAAGGGTCGCCGCAACCATTGAGCAGCGAGGAGGGGATAAGGCGAGTCGCCTCTCCCTCTTGCGGCTCGCTGTCGCTCTCGAGCTCATCCCAGTCGATGGTCTCCATCACCGGCTGAGGGGGTTCATCCTGCGTCACAGGGGCTGCAGCCACCACCGTAGTGGCAACGGGCGGCTGGATCGCAGGGGCTGGCGTCACCGCAGGCGCCGCAGCACTGCGCTCACCGGGTCGATAGCTCGGCTGCCCGTCGAGATCCCAGGGTGGCAGATCGGTTGGCTGGGCCGGTGCCGTGACGGGGGCATGGCTCATCACCGGAGTCTGCTCGGCAAAGCCCTGATTGAGGTACTCTTCGTATTCCCCGTTGTCACTCTGCGGCTCGTAACCGTCGCCATAGAGATCCACCGGTGGCAGATCATCATAGTGTCCCATCGTCGCCATCCCCTGCCCGGCCGGTTGGCCGACCGGAGCTGGCTGTTGGGTGACGGCCGGTGCAGCAGCGGGCGCGACAGGACGAGCTGGCGCAACCGGCACTGCGCGCGGTGCGGGCGCCGCCGGGGCATCCTGACCACGCTGGCGGCTGCGCAGCATGTTTCGCTTGCCAAGCAGGCTCTGCATGCTCGATACCGCTGAAACAGCTTCAGGTGCGCTAATGGGCGTGGTTATCGGCTCGAGCGCGGGCTCGAAGGTAGCGGTCAGCAATTCGCCACGTGAATGGTCCGCGTAGGCTGCGGCAGACGCTTGTTCATCAGCATCTGCGGGCTGTGCAGCTGAGTGCGCAGACACATCGGGCTGCGCATGGGTCAACGCGGGCTCGGGTTGATACCCCATGCCCGCAGCTTCGCGCAGCAGCTCATCCTGCTGGCTGAACAGCTCGGCGGCTTGCGCCTCCTCCTCGCTATCGGCGGGGTTGCCGATGTCATCCGTCATCGCAGGCAGGGAGACATCAACCGCGGGCACGGCGCCGCTGATCGGTGCCACTGCGGCCGATTCAGCGGCCGGGCGCTTTCCCGGCAAGGAGGCTACCGGAGTGGCGCTGCTCGCCGCCCTGCTCGTCATTGACGGAGGCAGCGCAGTGAGGCTGGCCGGATGCTGGGCATCGCGCCGGGGCGAGAAGGCGAGCATCCGCAGGCAGGTCATCTCCAGCGCGGTGCGGCCATCGGGGGCCCAGGGCAGATCTTTACGGCCACCCAGCACAATCTGGTAGCAGAGCTGCACCTCTTCCGGGCTCATCGCCTTGGCCAGTTGCAGCAGGGAATCAGCATCCGCCCCCTGCTCCTGCACACTGGCAGGCAGCAGTTGTGCCATGGCGATGCGATGGAGCAAGCCTTCCAGCTCGGCGTGGAGCTGATCAAAATCGGGGCCCAGGGTGGCGATCTCGGTGATCTTGGCCATGGTCGCGGGGGCATCTTGCCGCAAAATGGCTTCCAGCAGCTGGTGCAGATGGCGGTGATCGAGCGTGCCCAGCATCGCCAGCACGCTCTCGAGGCGCACGCTGCCATTGCCGTGAGCCAGCGCCTGATCGGTCAGGCTCAGGGCATCGCGCATACTGCCGTCAGCGGCTTTGGCCAGGGCCAGCAGGGCGCGTGGCTCAAACGGCTGCCCCTCCTGATCAAGCACCCATTCGAGCTGCTTGGCGATCTGGGTCTGATCCAGACTCTTCAGATGAAACTGCAGGCAGCGCGAAAGGATGGTAATGGGCAGCTTCTGCGGATCCGTGGTGGCCAGCAGAAACTTCACATAGGGAGGCGGCTCTTCCAGGGTTTTCAGCAACGCGTTGAAGCTGTGGCGCGACAACATGTGCACTTCATCGATGAGGTAGACCTTGAAGCGGCCGCGGGCTGGGCGGTACTGCACGTTGTCGAGCAGCTCGCGGGTATCTTCCACCTTGGTTCGCGACGCCGCGTCAATCTCCAGCAGGTCGACAAAGTTGCCCTGATCGATCTCGCGGCAGGTATCGCAGACACCGCATGGGTGGCTGCTG
The DNA here is from genome assembly GCF_049170755.1 of Aeromonas sp. 604176. Lineage (NCBI taxonomy): Bacteria > Pseudomonadati > Pseudomonadota > Gammaproteobacteria > Aeromonadales > Aeromonadaceae > Aeromonas > Aeromonas sp. 604176. The sequence continues at coordinate 6,421 of NZ_JAAKNE010000040.1, read as the reverse complement.
ATCCCCTGCTCGCAGTTGAGGCTCTTGGCCAGAATACGGGCGATGGTGGTCTTGCCGACCCCTCGGGTACCGCTCAGCAGATAGGCGTGATGCAGCCGTCCCTGATCCAGGGCGTTGGTCAAGGCGGTCAGCACATGTTGCTGGCCTACCACTTGTTCAAACGTATGGGGGCGCCATTTACGCGCCAGAACCTGATAGCTCATAAATCCATCATGCAGGGAATACAGGGCATTGAGGCCGGATGCTAACACAAATGGCGGGCTGGCTGTATCGGCTATCGGTCAGAGCGGGAGGGATCGCTTGATTTTCAAACCGATGCCCGCAAGGGCACCGGTTCAATGCAGGCCCGATGCAGAGGATCGGGCCGAAGAGGCATTACTCGCCGGCCAGCTCGACCAGTGAGACCACCTTGATGCCAGCGGCAGTCAGGCGGGCATCGCCACCCAGAGACGGTAGGGAGATGATGAAGGCCGCATCGGCCACTTCACCACCGGCACGGCGGATCAGCTTGACGGTCGCATCGACGGTACCGCCGGTCGCCAGCAGATCGTCCACGACCAGCACCTTGTCACCGGGCACGATGGCATCGGTGTGCAGTTGCAGGGTGTCGGTGCCGTATTCGAGGGCATAGGACTCCTCGATCACTTCGCGCGGCAGCTTGCCCGGCTTGCGGACCGGCACGAAGCCCAGTCCCATGGCGAAAGCGACCGGTGCACCAAAGATGAAGCCGCGGGCTTCGGTGCCAACAATCTTGGTGATCCCTTGATCACGATAATGATTGGCCAGCAGATCGATGGTGGCCTTGAAGGCCTCAGCGTTTTCGATCAGGCTGGTAATGTCACGAAACAGAATGCCCGGCTTCGGATAGTCGGGAATGGTCTTGATGCTTGCTTCGATAAATTTCAGGGTTTCCGGATTCATGTGTTGACCGCTTATTTTTTGACCCAGGGGTGGCCATTTTTTCTCAATTCCCTTCTGCGGGAAATAAAAAAGCCTGTCACGCAAAAATGACAGGCCGACTCCATAGCATTATTGCTGCAATAGCTTAGGGACTTCACTTCACCATTGCAACTGGCTCCAGCACTGGCAGACGCATTAACCAGGTGAGCAGGATCACCATTATGACAACCAGCAGCCCCTTGACCCACAGCAGTGGCACCACCGCCAGCGACACCGAAAAGGTGAGCAAAATGAAGATAATGGCGCGCCGTCTGGCCTGACGACGAATGCCGCGATACTGTTGCCAATCCACGATGGGCGGGCCAAACCAGGGATGGGTCAGCAACCAGCGATGAAAACGGGGCGACGAGCGGGCAAACAGGGCGGCAGCCAGCAACATGAAGGGGGTGGTCGGCAAGAGCGGCAGCACAATGCCCACGATACCGGTGGCAAATGCCAGCCACCCGAGCGCCATCAGACACCAACGCTTCATTCCTTCTCCTTGCATAATTTACCTCCCTCTAGCCTAACAGAGTTTGAGCGGGTGCTGACAGCGGGCCGCAACCCCACTACAATCTGCGCTCTTTTTTCTTGCCACTCTCGTCGGAAAGCCGTTATGCGCGTTATTTTGGCCCCCATGCAGGGGGTGCTGGATCACCTGATGCGGGAGGTACTCACCTCCGTCAATGATTACGATCTCTGCGTGAGCGAGTTTATCCGGGTCGTCGATCAACTGCTGCCCGCCAAGGTGTTCTACCGCCTTTGCCCTGAACTGCTGCAAGATGGCAAAACCCGCGTAGGCACCCCGGTGCGGGTACAACTGCTGGGGCAACACCCAGAGTGGCTGGCCGAGAACGCCGTGCGCGCCATCGAGCTGGGCTCCCCCGGGGTCGATCTCAACTTCGGCTGTCCCGCCCCTACAGTCAACAAGAGCAAGGGCGGTGCGGTGCTGCTCAAAGAGCCCGAGACCATCTACCGCATCGTCAAGGCAGTGCGCGAGGCGGTGCCCGCCCATCTGCCGGTGAGCGCCAAAATTCGCCTCGGTTACGACGACAAGGATCTCTATCTGGAAAACGCTCAGGCGGTCTTCCAGGGGGGCGCCAACGAGCTGGCCGTTCATGCCCGCACCAAGCGCGAAGGGTACAAGGCCCCCGCCCACTGGGAGTATGTGGACGCCATTCGCCGCGCCCTGCCCATCCCCGTCACCGCCAACGGCGAAATTTGGGATCATAAAGATGCCCTCACCTGCGCCAGGGTCTCGGGTTGTGATGCCCTGATGGTCGGGCGCGGCGCCATCTCCCTGCCCAATCTGGCCAACGTGATGAAAACCGGCTGCCCGCACATGAGCTGGGCCGAGGTGCTGCATTTGATGGTGAGCTATACCGAGCAGGATCTGGCCAGCGAAAAAGCCGACTACTACCCCAGCCGCATCAAACAGTGGTTCAGCTATCTCAAGCGGGAATATCCCGAAGCGGACCAGCTGTTTCAGGAGATCCGGGTGCTCAAAGAGACGGCTCCCATCCGCGATGCCCTGTTGCAAGCAGCCAAAAGCCACGGCTAACCACGTTTAACTTGACGCATATCATCTTGATAGAGTTATCGGATCCCTATACTGCCCCGAATCTGTCGTCTGTCCTGTGGGGGATAATGTGTGTGAAATGACGCAAGCACAGTTGACTGTCTGGCGTAATCGCCTGCTGTCAGACTGGGCCCAAGTACGAGAAACGCTGATCGGTCAGCTCAAAGCCTGCCGCCGTGACGAGTGGGCCGAACAGGTCGGTCACTGCGAGCAGGATCAACTGGTGGAACTGACCAGCCGGCTGGATCTGCCGAAGGTTGAGCAGAGCGTGGCCCGCCTCAAGCGGATCGATGCGGCACTCTGCCAGATGGATCTCGGCCTCTATGGCCTCTGCTCCGATTGTGAAGAGCCGCTTTCCATCGAACAGCTGGAACAGGATCCGACCCTGCAACGCTGCCCGCGCTGCGAAGCCCGCTATCGCAAGGGATTCCACGCCCACGAACTGTGATGGATGCACCTCTGTGCATCCACTCACCCCTCTTCTCTACTGGTTAGTCCGTCATTCCTGTCCAATACTCAACCCTATCAGCCGATCCGGGGGGATAAGGTGTGTACAGAGTCTTGCTGATATGGTGTTTATGCTGCCAAGCAATAGCACAAGAGCCCCTGGTTGTAGGCTGGACAGAGTGGCAACCCTTCAGTTTTCGCGATAAGCAGCAACAGTTGCGGGGGCTGGACGTTGAGCTGGTCCACGCCATCTTCCAGCGAGCCGGTTATCAGGCCAGATTCAGCGAAATGCCTTGGTCTAGGGTGCTTCATGAACTGCGTTTTGGCACGGTACAACTTGCCATGTCTGCCAATATCACCACCGAACGACAACAATATGCGCGATTCACCCATCCCTACCGGGAAGAGCAGGCCGTTATTATTATCCGCCGGCAGGATGAGCAACGCTGGCGCGACATTACCTCGCTGGCATCGCTGCGCGAACGAGCTGACTTCAATATTGGTGTACTCAAGAATTTTGATTACGGCAATGCCTTTCGCCAGCTGATGACCGAACCCGAAATGCAACCACGCCTGCAGATACGCCTGAGGCTGGATCAGCTGTTGAAGATGCTACGGGCTGGGCGAGTTCAGGGGCTCGTGCTAGACCCCCACGGGATGCAGGGGTTGAGTGATGATGGAGATATACTTTCCGAATTCAAGATCCAGCTGCCGCTCGAGCAGACACCAGTACACCTGATGCTAAGCAAAGAGAGCACCACAAAGGCGCAACTGCACCGGATCAATCAGGCCATCCATCAGTTGAAACAGAGCCCCGACTATCAGCAGATCCTCGACCGCTACCAGTTCAGATCACTGCAACCATAACAAAACACTCAATGAGCAAGGGGAGCATCCGCTCCCCTTGCCGTCTCAAGCAAACCCTATCTTGTCTCAAACTAACCTTGTTGCGACTTGCCAAGACGATTTGGCCACCGATGACATGATGGGTTACCTCTGCCCGTCAGCATCCCAGCACAATGTCAGCAAGATGGGCGAAGTGGTGGATCTCGTGGGTCGCATCGCATTCGCCCGAGTGCCGCCTCGGGTTATACCAGCAGGTGGCCAATCCCTGTGACGCAGCCCCGGCAATATCAGTTTTCGGATTGTCCCCCACCATTAGCACTCTGGCCGGATCCGGCTTCCCCATCAGGGAGAGGGTGTGCTGGAAAATAGCCGGCGCCGGCTTGGTCACCCGGATCTCGTCAGAGATCACCAGGGGCTCGAACCACTCGCTCCAGCCCAGTTTTCCAAGTCTGCCACGTTGGGGGACGCTGAAACCATTGGTGATGATCCCCATCCGCACCTTGCTGCGCAATTGCTGCAGGGTCTCGACCACCCCTTCGAGGGGCATGCTAAGGGCAATGATCTGCTCCAGAAAGGTATTGTTCATCGCCATGGGGTCGGCGGCAACTTGCTGGGCAAAGAGGGAGAAGCGGGTCTGCTGCAGCACTGTCGCATCGATCTCGCCATCGTTGTACTGCTGCCAGAGCTCATGGTTGATAGCATGGTACTGCGCCATGCTGGCGTCATCGGCCTCCACACCATAGATCTGCAGCGTTTGCACCAGTGCCTCGGCGACCGGGAAATCGAGCAGGGTTTCATCCAGATCGAACAGCACCCAGTCATAGCTTGGTTGTTTCACAGAAATCCTTTTATCAGTCAGATTATTCGGAAGCTGAGTGCCCCACTCGACCGAGTGGGCCAGCCAGCAGATCCAGCGTGAGCCGCACACCAAAGCCGGTCACTTCGCTGGAGACCACCCCATTGCCCCCCTTGTTGCGAAAACCGCTCAGGTCGAAGTGCAGCCAGGGCGTCTGCTCGGGGATAAAATGGGCAAGAAAGCGGGCCGCATCAATGTGATCCGGCGAACTGCCTGGTGCACACTGCAACAGATCGGCCCACTCGCTCTCGATATTTTCATCGTAATCCTCATCGAGCGGAAAGGGCCAGACTCGTTCACCGCTGTGCTGACCCAGCTTGACCAGCGATGCCAGCCATTCGCGGCGATTGGTAAAGACGCCGCTATAGCGACTGCCCAATGCCCGCTTGCAAGCGCCGGTCAGAGTCGCATAATCGATCAGCAGATCCGGAGTATCCTGCGCCGCCATCGTCAGGGTATCGGCCAGCACCATTCGTCCCTCCGCATCGGTATCCACCACTTCGATGGTGAGACCATTCATCGCTGTCACCACTTCACCCGGACGATAAGCCTGGGGACCGATATGATTCTCGGCAATCGCCAACCAGCAGTGAACCTCATAGGGCAGCTGAGCCCGACTGATGGCATAAAGGGTACCCAGCGCCACCGCACTGCCCCCCATATCGAGATGCATGCCATACATGCTGCCGGAAACCTTGAGGTTATAGCCACCTGAGTCATGGCAGATCCCCTTGCCCACCAGCGCAATGCGGCGTACCGGCTTGGGCGGGTAGTAGCTGAGCTTCACCATGGCCCCCTGATTATCTTCCGAACCGCGGGCTACCGCCAAAAAAGCCCCCGCTCCCAGCTCGGCCAGCTGCGCCTGATCGTAGTGATGGCACTGCCAACCTTCATCCTGAGCCAGCTGGCTGACGAACTCGCGATAGCTGGCCGCAGTCAGCTCCGAGGCGGGTAACACCGCCAAATGACGAGCCAGCCCATTGCCCCCTGCTTCGCTGTAGATACGAGCCAGATCCAGCACTACAGCAGGAGAGACCGACACATGCTGATAGTTCCAGCCACTTTCGCTACGGCTTTTGCTGGTCGGCAACGGTAGATTGGCAGCCAACAGAGCTGACAACATCAATTCAGCCAGCATCACCCGCTCTGAGGGGGAGAACCCCTCCAGATGCAGCCCGAGCCGCTCTACCTTGAGCCCGGAGAGCGGGGCTATCCAACCTCTGACCTGCTTATAAAGACGGTGATCCCGCGTCACATTGCCGGTCACCAATATGACCAGCAACAGGGTGGAACCATGCATCAGGGTGAAAGGTGCTTTTTGCCCAAGCGCCAACTGGGTGTTGATCCCCGACAGGGCCGGTAGCGACAGCAATGCCTCCTTTTGCTCTTCGGCGATCAGCAGCAGTTGCAATGGCAAGCCCTGTGAAAGGGTCTCGGTCAGCGTGGCATCCCGGCTTTCAATGGCAGGAGGAAGATAGGTAAAAGGAGTGATCACAGGCGCGTGCCTCATCCATGAAGAGATATCTGATGATACCTAACAAATGGTCGAGACGACCAGTTATGGTCTTGAAAAAGCGCAGAAAACAGCATTAATCGCCATCGGTTGCATACCCGATGGAGATATATTCAATGTAATGAGGGGGAAAAGAAGAAAACTATCAGGAAGTTGGTTGCGGAGGCCGGATTTGAACCGACGACCTTCGGGTTATGAGCCCGACGAGCTACCGAGCTGCTCCACCCCGCGTCCGAATTGT
>NZ_JAAKNE010000039.1:0-35698 GCF_049170755.1 Aeromonas sp. 604176 | reverse complement strand
TTCCAGGAAGCGATCACCTACAGCTTCGTTGATCCCAAGACCCAGCAAACCCTGTTCCCGCAGAGCGATGCCATCGTACTGCCGAACCCGATCTCGGTCGAAATGTCCGCGATGCGTGTCTCTCTGTTCCCGGGTCTGGTGCAAGCTGTTGTTTACAACCAGAACCGTCAGCAGCCGCGCGTGCGTCTGTTTGAACAGGGTCTGCGTTTCATCAAGGATGAAAGCGCCGAGAACGGCATCCGTCAGGAGCCGATGTTGGCCGGTATCATCACCGGCAACCAGAGCGACGAGCACTGGGACATCAAAACCCGCGCAGCCGACTTCTTTGATTTGAAAGGGGATCTGGAAGCGGTGCTGGACTTGACCGCCGAAGGGGCCACCTTTACCTTCGAGCGTACCGAGCACAGCGCCCTGCACCCGGGCCAGAGCGCAGCCATCCTGCGCAATGGCGAGATCATCGGCCACATCGGCGTGATCCACCCGAGCCTCGAGAAGAAGCTGGGCCTCAAGAGCCGCGCGGTGATGTTTGAGCTGGAGCTGGACAAGCTGACCCCGGCCAAGGTGCCTGTGGCAGCCGAAGTTTCCAAGTTCCCGGCGAACCGTCGCGACATCGCCGTCGTGGTCGATCGTCAGGTTCTGGCAGGTGATGTGCTTGCGGTAATTAAAAAAGTTGGCGGAAATCAGGTAGTTGGAATAAACTTGTTTGACGTATACCAGGGTGCTGGTATGGCAGAGGACAAGAAGAGCCTAGCCATCAGTCTTGTATTGCAAGACACCCAGCGCACCCTGGAGGAGAAAGAGATTGCCGAGACCGTAGACAATGTCGTGCGGGCCCTTGGTGAAGAGTTGAATGCATCCTTGAGGGATTGATCTATGGCGCTTACCAAAGCCGACATTGCAGAGCACCTGTTCACCCAGCTCGGGATGAGCAAGCGTGAAGCCAAAGATATGGTGGAAGCCTTCTTTGAGGAAATCCGACAGGCGCTTGAGCGTGGTGAACAAGTCAAGATTTCAGGCTTCGGTAACTTTGACCTTCGTGAGAAGAATCAGCGTCCCGGACGCAACCCCAAGACGGGCGAGGATATTCCGATCAGCGCCCGCCGTGTGGTGACCTTCCGGCCTGGCCAGAAGCTCAAGGCCAGGGTAGAAAATGTTGAACCCAACGAGTGATAAAAAGCCAGGCAGATGCCTGGCTTTTGTTTTCAGATGACCAAATTCCCCATTTTTCTTCTGGGTGCTGTACTGGCACTGCCATTGCAAGCCAAGCCTTTGCAGACCACAGTGCTGCCGTTGGCGCCGGCGACCCAAGCTTATGTAAATTCACTGAGTCAGCTTTCGCTCTGCTATCCTGCGACGCTTCCTCCACCATACCTGATGGCCGAGGGGGGACTGCTCAAGGATCGCCTCGCCCGGTTGCAGGAGCTGTTCCCTATTCCACTTGTGCTCAAAGAGCTGCCCGATTGGCAGACATTGCGCAACGGGCTCGCAGAGGGTGACTGCGACATCATTCCCTATGTCGGAACCCGCAAGAAGGCCGTGGAGGGCATGCGGTTAAGTCGTCCGATGATGGAGACCGATGCCGCCATCCTCTACAAGGGTGAAAATCTCAAACAGGCCCGCTTTCTGGTCTACTCGGTGGCAGACTCAGCCCGCCTGCTGCACGAGCTCTATCCTCAGGCGCGCATTATTTCCCTAAAGAGCGGAGAGAAGGTCTACGACGCGCTGCAGAGTGGCAAGGGTGACGCCTATCTGGGGGACTATCTGCAACTGCGCTATCTGATGCGCGAGTTTCCTGCCGATGGGTTGCGCCTGCGCCGTCTGTTTGGTGAGGATCGGATCATCAGCTATCGCCTGATGATGCGTGATCAGCCTGAGTTGGCCAATCTGGTGGACACCCTGATCCGTCATATGCCCGCCGGTACTATCTATACCGATCTGGCCCGTTATCTCGATCAGGGGTCGCTCTACGTCAACCAGCCTCACTTCAGCGATACCGAGCAGGCCTGGTTATCCGGCCGCGGGCGCACCATTCGCCTGGTGGTCAATCCTGAGTTGATGCCCTATAGCGGCGTCAATGATCTGGGGGAGGCGAAAGGGTGGAGCGCGGATGTGCTGCGCTGGGTCACCCAGGAGACCGGCTTGAAATACAAGCTGGTGCCTGCAGCCAGCAAGGCGGAGGCCGTAGAAAAGCTGCGCCTTGGTGAGGCGGATATGATGGCCGGCTTGCCGGAATCCCCGGCATTGACGGATCAGTTCATTTTCAGTCGGACGATCTCCACCAATCGGTTTGCCTTGATCAGCAAGCGCAAGCTGGCTGCCGCTCGCATCACCCAGCTCAAGCGGCAGCGTATTCTGGTGCCTGAATCCCTCTACGATCCCTCCTTGCTCGCCCTGCTTGGTGATCAGGAGTGGCTTCGCACCGACGGCCTCGAGCAGGGGTTATCAGCGATCAAGCAAGGCAAGGCTGACGCCATGCTGAGCGAGCTATATCAGCTGCAATATCCCCAGCGTACCAACTTGCTGGAAGGGCTCAATATCGAGGAGCTGGAAGATCGCTTCAGTCTTGGCTTTGCCATCAACAAGAGTCAGACCGAACTGGCCGGGGTGATGGATCGCAATCTGATGGCCCTGACCAGCACCCAGATCGACGAACTTAACCAGCGCTGGCGCCGCTTGCTCGTCGTGCAGCAGCCCGGCGTGAGCTACGCCGCCTGGTTTGGCTCCATTGCCATGGCACTGCTGATCAGCGGTATTGTCATCGGCGGGATCTGGCGTTCCCGCCAGCAACTGGCACGGGAAGTGGCCCAGCGTCACGCCGCCGAGAAGGCGCTGGCCATCGAGAGCGAGCTGCGGGAAACCATGTTTCAGGCGTTGCCGGTGCCCGTCTATCTGCGCAACAGCCAGGGCAAGGTGATCAAATCCAATAAACAGGGGCGACGTCTGGCCCTGCGCTATTCGCAGCAGTTGATGCTGCCACCGGTGCAGCCTCAGAAGAGTGAAGGGGAGTTGGTGCTGGGGGATCAGGTCTTCGCCTATGCCCAGCATCCGCTGCGGCTGGACAAGCAGGCCCCCGCCACCGATCTCATCGCCCTGTCGGATATCAGTGTGCTGCGTGAGCAGGCCCGTTTTCTGCGTCAGGCAGAGCGCCGCCTGCGTGCCCTGACCAATACAGTCCCCGGCGTGGTGCTGCAGTTTATGTTCGAGCGGGGACGGGTAGGGGGGATCGAGTTTATCAGCCGAGGCTGTTACGAGCTGCTGGGGCTGGCGAGCCAGCAGATCCGTCGTGAGCCCAAACGGGTGCTCACTATGCTGGAGCGCGAGGATCGCCGCCGGGTAAGCCGTGAGATGTTCGACATGTTGCAGGCTGGCAAACCCTTCGCATTCACCCTGCGTTATCACCATCCGACCAAGGGTCTACGCTGGTTGCAGTTCTATGGCCGTGGCCGCAGTCAACCGCAGGGTTGGCGAATTTATGCGGTGATGCAGGATGCCACTGCCCGGGTCGAGCAGGATCAGGCTCTGCAGCACTCCCATGAGCAGGCGCAACAGGCAGTTCTGGCCAAGGGGCGCTTTTTGGCTGCCATCAGCCACGAGATCCGCACGCCGATGAACGCCATGCTCGGCTTGCTTGAGTGGCTGGCCAGCACCCCTTTGTCGAGAGAACAGGATTCGGCGCTGGCGCGGGTGCGTCAGGCGGGGGATGAGCTGCTCGGCCTGCTCAACGATGTACTCGACTTTAGTCGCAACGAAAACAGCAAACTCTCCCTCTCGCCCCAGCCCACCGATTTCGCCGAGCTGTGCGAGCACGTGGCGGCGGTGCACTGGAGCAAGGCCAGATCCAAACGGCTGCAATTACGATTGCGGCTTGACCCCGCCTTGCCAGCCTTGCTGACTCTCGATCCCCATCGGGTACGGCAAGTGCTCCACAATCTGCTCTCCAATGCCATCAAGTTCAGCCTGCGTGGGGAAGTGGTGCTGTGGGTCGAGGTAGTCGCATCGACCTTGCGCTTCGGGGTCGATGATGAAGGGCCGGGGATCACCGCCAAGATGCGTCCTACTCTCTTTATGCCATTCGAACAGTTTGCTGTTGAAGGGCAGTTGCGGGCGCCGGGCACCGGCCTTGGTCTGGCGATCTGCAAGCAGCTGCTCGAGCAGATGGGCGGGTTGATCGATGTCGAGGGACGCCCGGGCGGTGGTAGCCGCTTCTTCTGCGAGTTGCCGTTGCAACAGGTTCAGCAAGATATCGATTGGCAGCCAAGAGTACGCCAGTTATCCCTCTCACTGCCTCACGATGAGGTTTTGGGGGTCACGCCCTGGTTGTCCAGGCTCGGTATTCATGTTGCCAGTCGTGCGGTTGATCTGCTGCAGGCCGAGAGAGACGAGGATAGTCTGTATCACTGGTCATGGCAGGGGGAGTCCTGGGTGCCGGGCACCATGATCAGCCTGTTCCAGCCACGGATGACATCAGAGCAACCTGTGGGTGAGATGCAGCCCGGGCTTGGTATGCGGGTACTGCTGGTTGAGGATCACGATGTCAACCGGGAGCTGATCTGTATGCAACTGGGGCAACTCGGTGCAAGCGTAGTCAGTGCCGCCAACGGGCAGCTGGCGCTGGAGATGCTGGTGAAGCATCAGGTGGATCTTGTGTTGACAGACCTGCAGATGCCGGTGATGAACGGGGCCGAACTGTGCAGGCAATTGCGCCAATCCGCCCGTTGGGCCCGTCTTCCGGTCTATGTGATCACCGCAGATCTCAGTGAGCAAGCGGCAAGGGAGCTGCAATCCTGCGGTTGCGATGGCCATCTGGACAAGCCGGTCGCCCTCAAGGTGCTGGCGACCTTGCTGCGCCATATTGGCAAAGAGGGGAGCAATGCTGTCGCCCCGACACCGGTTGCCTCGTTGCTGACCGATGAACTGGCCGCCCTTTATCTGAAGGCTACCCGTGATGATTTGGCCGAACTTGAACGCTGCTGCACAGAAGAAGATGAAGTTGGCGTGAATGCTGCTTTACACAAGCTGAAGGGGGCCGCCAGAATGGTAGGAGCCACGGCGCTGGTGACGGTGATTGACGAGTGGCAACAAGCCCCCCATCCAGCTCTCCAGAGCAGTTTGAACCGGGCGTTGGATGAGTTCAGCCAGCATTTCTCGAAAAGGACCCAAGATGATCATTACTGATGAAGAACTGCTGGCGTTGCTCGACTCGGAAGAGCACGAGGCGGCAGATTTTTGCCCTGTCTTGCTGTATGCGCTTGATCGGGCCTCCCATGAGCTGGCAAATAGCACGACACTCCCCTCCTATGTCACTTTGCAGCGCACCCAACCGGACGCCTGCTGGCAGTGGGAAGGGTTGTTTGCGGCCGGTGCCATTGCCCTTTACGATCCTGCCGCTCACCAGCAGGCGGACTATTTCCCCGAGTTGCAGCATCATCAGGGAATTTATGCCATTGGTGAAGATTGGCTGGGAGGACTTGCCGCCAGTTACCGTGACTGGAACAACTGGCTGGCGGCCAAGCGGGTACTGCTGCTAGAAGATCACCCGTTTCAGGGGATGCAGTTACAGCAAGCTATCGCCGAACTGGGGCTCTCCTGCCAGTGGGTGCAGGATGAAACTGCCTGTCTTGCTGCGTTGGAGGCTGGCGACATCAGTCTGCTGGTGTGTGATCTCAGTCTGGTGGAGCAGGATGCCATCAGCCTGCTGATGAGCCAGCCGCAAATTCAGCGCAGCGGGTTGCCGATCATTCTCTTGTCGGCGCACGAGCAGACATTGATCGACGGTGCCCGCCGTCTGCTGCACGATGCCGGTTTCAATGTGCTGGCTGCACTGGCCAAGCCACTCGATGGCAACGAGTTGCTCAGGTTGCTGCGCGGACTCTATCTGGGGCCTCTGCGTCAGCAGCGCTTGAGCGGCCAGCGCCGCTCCATCCGCCGTTGGCAGGGGGAGGTGCAGGGTCAGCTAGGGCTGCTCTCCAGTCCCGCGACCCCTCATCCGGTCTGGCTGGCGGTGACCGGCTTGCCCAGCCGCTGGGAGGCACTTAAAGAGTGGTTGACGGATCAGTCACGTAGCCCCACAGAGCTGACATTATTGATCCATCGTCGGGATCACCTGTTGAGCAATGGAGAGCGGTTTGCGCTGGTACTGCAAGCGAGTCTGGCGGGGAGCAAGCTGGCGTTGCTACTCGATAACAGCCAGCATTTGCCATTCGATCTGCTGGAGCGTTTGCCGTTGAGCGCTTTGCTGCTGGGGCAGGCGCTTTTACCCGAAATAGAGTCATTGGCCATGGACTCCCTGCTGGGACGCTTTATGGCCAGGGTTCGGGAGCTGGGGATCGCCGTCTATCTGGATGATCCTTACAACCTGCTCGACGTCGAGGTGTGGCGAGAGCGCGGTATGACGGGGCGCTGGTAAGCCATGCCGCGCTACCTCTGCTGGCCCATGCACCGGGAGCGCCTTGGCAAAGGGCTGGAGGGCTGGCCCCATCCGGTTTCCCGGGCCGCGCTGCCACTGGCGATGCAGGTCTCCGAGGTGCCGTGTTTGCTGCGTGAGCTGCATGGGGTGGCGCCTGCCCGCATGCTGGCTGCTTACGATGCATTGAGTGAAGAGAGCATCTATCTGCGCTTTATGCGTCCGAAACGGACACCGCCACCGGAACAGGTGGCCCAATTTCTCAATTACCATCCCGAGCAACAGATCTCGCTGTTGCTGACCGATCTGGCTGGTGAGCCGCTGGCTCAGGCGCAATCAATCCGCCGTCGCCTTCATCCCGATCGGGCGGAGTTTTCTTGCATCGTGGCGGATCACTTTCAGCACAAGGGGGCGGGGCGACGGATTCTACTGGCGCTGGCACTGCTTGCCAGGGCGGACGGGATCCGGGAGTGGACGGCGGAAGTGCTGGCCCAGAACCGGCCCATGCTGACCTTGCTCAAGCGCCTTGGCTTGCCGCTGACCCTGGTAACCGGGCGGGAGATGGTCTTTGTCAGGCTGGATCTGTCGGTACTGGATGCCTGGTTGCCCGCACCGCCAGCGGCGCCGCTTAAGACCAAGGGCGAATAGTGACACTTTTTTCCCTGTGCTAAGGTCACATTTATTGTGCGGGGATAGACGGAGCAGCTTATGGCGCAGTCATATAAACATATCGTGATCCTGACCGGCGCGGGGATCTCTGCCGAATCCGGCATCAAGACTTTTCGTGCCTGCGACGGTTTGTGGGAAGAGCACAAGGTCGAGGACGTGGCGACCCCCGAGGGGTATGCCCGGGATCCCGAACTGGTGCTGCGCTTTTACAACTCCCGCCGCAAACAGCTGCAACAGCCCCAGGTTCATCCCAATCCGGCCCACTATGCGCTGGCCCGTCTCGAGCGGCTTTTGCCCGGCACGGTCACCCTGGTCACCCAGAACATCGACAATCTGCACGAGAGCGCGGGTAGCAAGAACCTTATCCATATGCACGGGGAGCTGCTCAAGGCCCGCTGCCCAGAGTCCGGTCAGGTGATCGAGTGGCGCGGTGATCTCCATCAGGACGAGCTCTGCTCCTGCTGCCAGTTCCCTCAGCCGATGCGCCCCCATGTGGTCTGGTTTGGCGAAATGCCGCTCGGGCTGGATCGCATCTACAGTGCGCTGGCCCAGTGCGATCTCTTTATCTCCATCGGCACCTCTGGCGCTGTCTATCCGGCGGCCGGGTTTGTCCATGAGGCGGGCCTCAACGGGGCGCACACCATCGAGCTCAATCTCGAGCCGAGCGAGGTAGGTAGCCAGTTTGACGAAAAACGCTATGGGCCGGCCTCCTTGCTGGTGCCCGCCTATGTCGATGAGTTGCTGGAGGCGTGCGGCATTCATCAACCGAGGCAAGTCGAGGGGCACAACTGGATGGAGATGCGCGGTCCCTGAGCTACTGTGCGACGGGACAGTTGCAATGGTTCGGTGAAATCGCCACACTGGCAACCATTTAAAAAATGGGACGCAGTTGGCGCAAATTACCATGACCGCAGTCAAGCAATGGATCGCTTTTTTTCTCCTGATGCTGGCCAGTGCCAGCGCATCGGCCTCCATCCCCCTGATGACTCTGGTACTGCCAGATGGCCAGCAGGTGACCCTCGATGAGTCGGCCATCTCTGCCTTGCCACAGACCGAATTCACTACGACTACCCCCTGGACTCAGGGCACCCACCACTATCGCGGGCCGACCTTGTCAGCCGTGCTGGCGGCGCAAGGGATCCCGGATGCTCGCAAGATCGCCATTTCGGCCCTCAACGGCTATCAGCAGGTGGTGGATCTGGCCCTGTTCGACGGCGTGCCGCTGACATTGGTGCGTCAGGAGGACGGCAAACCGCTGACCCGGCGCAACAAGGGGCCGCTCTGGCTGCTCATCCCGTTCACCACCTATCCCAAGCTGGACGTCCCTGCCATTCACAACTGCATGGTGTGGCAGGTGACCCGCATCGAGATCGTCGATTGATGGGGCTATCCCGCCAAAATCTGCTGTTGGTTGCGGTGTCGCTGCTGTTTCTGCTCTCGTCCGGCAGCAGCCTCTATCTGCAGTATCGGCAGGAGCAGCTGGTCGATACCTTCTACCGCAATGTCCACTGGAACATCAGCCAGGTAATGCTCGAATCCCAGCGTTTCCTCTACGACCTGCAGCTCTACCGGGCTGGCAGACTGTCGATGGAGACCCTGAGCCTCGATTACGATCTGCTGTGGAACCGGCTCGATATCTTCCTCATCAGCAGTGAAACCGCCGAGATGCGCCAGCGGCACGGGCTCGGCAAAGTGCTGGCCACCCTGTTCGAGCAGATCAAGCAGCTCGAACCCCAGATGGAGGCTGGTGCGCTGCGCGAGGGGGCTGAGCTTGCCCGTTTGCAGGAGGCGATCGCCAGCCAGACCCGTCTTATCGAACAGATAGGGGATCAGATCCTCTCCGGCCAGGAGCGGGAGCATTCGGTCAGCCAGATCCGCAACAGCCTGTTCTGGCTGCAGATCTGGCAACTGATCCTGTTGCTGACCGGTGGCGCTCTGGTCGCAGCCCTCATTCGCGCCAATCTGGCGAACCGTCGGCTTGCCCTGCTCGATCCCCTGACCCAGCTTGGCAACCGCCGTGCCCTGCAGGAGCAGCTCTCTCGCGCTCTGCATGCCGGCGAGGTGAGCGCTTTGGTGGTGCTCGATCTCAAGCGCTTCAAGCAGGTCAATGATCTGCTGGGTTATCAGGTCGGTGATCGGCTGTTGCAGATGGTGGCCAACAAGCTGCAGCAGGCCCATGGCAGCCACGCTTACCGGCTCGGCGGAGATGAATTTGCCGTGGTGCTGACCAAGGCGAATGATGCGCTGGAAACCGCCATTCATGAGCTGGTGGATCTGCTCCATTTCGAGTTCGTGACCCGGGAGTGCAGCTTCGATCTGGCCTGTCGGCTCGGGGTCGCCAAGGCGCAGCAACAGGATGCCGCCCGGCTGCTGGATCAGGCCATCCTGGCCCTTAACCAGGCCAAGCGTAGCCAGGAGGGGGCGATCAGCTGGTTTGAGCCTGCCATGCTGCAGCAGTTGCAGTTGAGTCAGCAGCAGCTTCATCAGTTGCGAGAGTGGCTGGCCGGGCGCGAGCCAGCGCCGCTGCGAGTGGCATTGCAGGCGCTGACGGACGGGCAGGGCAACGAGCTGTGGCAATTGGCGATTGAGTGGCGTGAGCAGGGAGTGCCCTGCCAGATGCGCTGGCTGCAGGAGTGCGGTGTGCTGGGGCCCGTGTTGGCCCGTGTGCTGCAAGCGCACGAGGCGCAGTATGCCGATGGTCGGGCACTGCTGGTCCCGCTCGACAACCAGGCACAGCTGACCCATTTACTGGCCTATCTGCCGGAGGCTTCCCGTACGCCGCTGGTGTTGCTGGTGCCGATGCTGCAGCAGGATGGTGCCTTGCTGGCGGGATTGCGGCAACAGGGTTGCACTCTGGCGCTCAGAGAGATTGGCAGCACCACCTCGGCGCAGCTGGCAGCCGGCTGGCCTGTCCGCTACTGGCTGCCGCAGGGTGATGAAGATGGCGAGTTGCTGCAACCTCTGGCCAGACGATTGGGGTTGGTGCCACTGCAAGTGCTGGCAACCAGGGAAACGAGGTCGCTGGCCTTAGGGCAAAAAGCGGTATTGCATCGGCAAGAGACAAAATGAAACAAGGCGACCTCGGGGTCGCCTTGTTCTTTTATTGCCCCTGAAAATCAGGGGCGAGGGGCGCAGGATTGCCTGATCACCAGGTCCGGGTCGACGGTGATCAGGTGGTTCTCCACCGCTTCGCCGTTGATGCGGGCCAGCAGGCGGGTGACGGCGAGGCGCCCCAGCTCCTCTTTGGGCTGGTTGACGGTGGTGAGCGGCGGCGACATAAATTCTGCCAGTGCCACATTGTCATAGCCAACGATGGAGATATCCCGCGGGATCACCAGCCCGGCCTGATGGGCGGCACTGATGGCCCCCATCGCCATCATGTCGTTGCAGACAAAGAGGGCGGTGGGACGCTCGGGCAATGCCAGTAGACGGGTCATCGCCTGATGGCCGCTGGCGCAGTCAAAATCACCCTCCTGGATCCACTCTTGATTGATCGTGAGACCCGCCTCCTGCAACGCCTGTTCAAAGCCAGCTTGGCGCTGGTTGGCGGGGGCGCGGCTGTGGGGGCCTGTGATGCAGCCGATGGCGGTATGGCCCAGCTCAATCAGATGGCGCGTCGCGAGATAACCACCGTGGAAGGAGTTGTCGGCGATAAGATCCACATCCTCGCTGACCAGCCCCCAATCCATCACCACCACCGGCAGGCTCTTGAGCCAGTCGAGCTGATTGAACACCTCTTGTTGGCCTTCGCTACACATGATGAGCAGGCCATCGACCCGCTTGCGCAGCATCATCTTGAGGTAGGAGAGGGCGGTCTCGGCCTGACCCTCGGTGTTGCCCAGCATCAGGTTGTAGCCCTGCTCGAAGCAGTAACGCTCCACCCCGCGCACCACTTCGGCAAAGAAGGGGTTGCTGGAGGTAGTGACCAACATGCCGATACTGTTGGTCTCCTTCACCTTGAGGCTGCGGGCCACCAGACTCGGGGCGTAGTTGAGATCGCGCATGGCGGCGAAGACCCGCTCGCGGGTCTCCTCGGCCACGAAACGGGTCTCGTTGATGACGTGGGAGACGGTGGTGGTGGAGACCTGGGCCCTCGCCGCCACCTCCTTGATATTGGCCATCAGTGCCCCTGTGCAGTCTGCTCAAGCAGGAAGGTGTCTACCTCCTGCTTGCTCGGGATGGAGCTCTGGGCGCCGAACCGGGTGACGGAGAGCGCCGCCGCCCCGTGGGCAAAGCGCACCGCGCTGTGGAAATCGGCACCCGCCAGTTCCGCCGCCAGCAGGGCGCCGTTGAAGGTATCGCCCGCGGCAGTGGTATCCACCGCCTTGACCCGAAAGCCCGGGATCAGCTGTTGCTGCTGGGCGTTGCTGCAATAGACCCCCTGCGACCCCAGGGTGATCATCACATCCGCAATCCCCATCTGGTGGAAACGGGCGGACGCCTCGCGGGCACTCGCTTCGTCGGTGACTTTGACGCCGGTCAACAGCTCGGCCTCGGTCTGGTTGGGGGTGATAAGGTCGACCAGCGCCAGCAGTTCGCTTGAGAGCGGGCGGGCGGGGGCGGGGTTGAGCACCACCCGGGTGCCGTGGGCGCGAGCCAGCCGTGCAGCTTCATGGACGCTCTCCAGCGGCACTTCCAGTTGCAACAGCAGGGTGTGGGCGTCGGCGATCATGGCTTCGTGGTTTTTCACCACAGCCGGAGTGATGGCCCCGTTGGCTTCGGCTGAGATGCCGATACTGTTCTCCCCCTCATCGCTCACATAGATGATGGCGATACCGGTCGGGAGCTTGGGATCGAGCTCGACGGCGCTCACGTCGATGCCGTCTTTGGCAAAACCGCTCTTCATCTGGTGGCCGATGGCATCATCACCGATGCGGGCGATAAAGGAGACGGGGGCGCCGAGGCGGGCGGCCGCAACCGCCTGATTGGCCCCCTTGCCACCCGGGACAACCTGATAGCTGTGGCCGGTCAGGGTTTCACCCGGGCGAGGAAAGTGGGGAACGCGCAGCACATGGTCTGCATTGACACTGCCCAGAACGACGAGACGATTCATGTTGACTACTCCTGATGCATCTTGGCTTGAACACGATGACTGAGTGAGTTCAAGCCGGGAGGCACCTGAACGAGAGGGAAAAGGGGAGGCGAACCTCCCCTCGAGCACTTACTTGCTGACCACTTGCAGCGGTACCGGAATGGATTTCTCGACCGGCTGACCTTTCAGCACCTTGTCGGCAGTCTCGACGCCGATGGCACCGATCAGGGCAGGCTGCTGGGCCACGGTGGCGGCCAGTTTACCCTTGGCTACGGCGGCTTTGCCATCGTCAGTGCCGTCGAAGCCGACGATCATTACCTCTTTACCGGCAGCTTGTACCGCGCGGATGGCACCCAGCGCCATCTCGTCGTTCTGGGCAAAGACGGCTTGAACGGTCGGGTGGGCAGCCAGCAGGTTTTCCATGACGTTCAGACCCTTGGTGCGGTCAAAGTCGGCAGGCTGGGAAGCCAGCACCTGCAGTTTGTTGGCCGCAACGGCCAGGGCAAAGCCTTCACCACGGTCGCGGGCGGCGGAGGTACCGGCAATCCCTTCCAGCTGGATCACCTTGGCACCGGTACCCAGTTTCTCGGTGATGAAGTCACCGGCCAGCTTGCCGCCCGCCACGTTGTCGGAGGCAATGTGAGCCTTGACCTCACCCTGCGCGGCGCCGCGGTCCAGAGTCAGTACCGGAATGCTGGCACGGTTGGCCAGACGAATGGCGTTGCCGACCGCTTCGGAGTCGGTGGGGTTGATCAGGATGGCGCCGACCTTGCGTACGGTGAGATCTTCCATGTTGGAGAGCTCTTTGGCCGGGTCATTCTGGGAGTCCAGTACCACCAGCTCGTAGCCAAGCTCTTTGGCTTTGGCTTCGGCACCCTCTTTCATGGTGACGAAGAAGGGGTTGTTGAGGGTGGAGACCACCATGGCCAGGGTTTGATCGGCGGCCTGGGCAGTGCCCAGCACGGACATGATGGCGGCAGCGAGCAGGGTATTGAGCTTTTTCATCATTTCATTCCTTGTGTGTGGCTTGTCTTATCAACGATTGCTTTTGTTATCGATCATCACGGCAAGCAAGATCACGCTGGCCTTGGCGATCATCTGGTAATAGGAGGATACGTCGAGCAGGTTGAGGGCGTTATTCAGGAAGCCGATGATCAAGGCACCTATCAGGGTACCCATGATGCGGCCCTTGCCGCCCATCAGGCTGGTACCACCCAGCACCACCGCGGCGATGGCATCCAGCTCGTAACCCATGCCCGCCGTCGGCTGGGCAGAGGAGAGGCGAGAGGTAACGATAAGCCCTGCCAGTGCCGAGAGCGCGCCGCACAGACCATACACCGCCAGCTTCACCCGATCCACATTGATACCGGAGAGGCGGGTGGCAGACTCGTTACCGCCTAGCGCGTAGATGTAGCGACCGAGACGGGTGTGGTTGAGCATGAACCAGGCGAGCAGGAAGACGATGGCCATCAGCCAGATGGGCACCGGCAGACCGAACAGGTAACCGGTACCGAGCCAGGCAAAGTGATCGGCGCCGTCACTGAAACCGGTGGAGATGGGGCGGCCCTCGGTATAGACCATGGTGATACCACGCAGAGCGGTCATGGTGACCAGGGTGGCGATAAATGCCTGTACCTTGCCCTTGGCAATGATGAGGCCGCTGACGCCGCCCAGCAGGGCACCGGCACCCAGAGTGAGGGGCACCACCAGCCAGATGGGGAGCTCCATGGCGACCATGGTGGCGGCCAGCGCGCCGCACAGGGCGAGCACAGAGCCGACCGACAGATCGATACCGGCGGTAAGGATAACCAGCGTCATGCCGACCGCCATGATGGCGTTGACCGAGGTCTGGCGCAGGATGTTGAGGAGGTTGTCGGCGGTGAAGAAGTTGGGGCTCAGAAAGGAGACCACACAAATCAGGACCAGCAGCGCGACCAGGGATTTGTTCTCGATCCACCACGCCTTGCTCATGACGCCACGGCGGGAAAGGGTTTGGGTTGTCATTGGGATGCCTCTTGCTCTGCTTGCCACTGTTTACCGACTGCCGCCGCCATCAGCTTCTCCTGATTGGCATCGCGGGTGTTGAACTCTGCGCTGATGCGCCCTTCGTGCATCACCATGATGCGATCACTCATGCCGAGCACTTCCGGCATCTCGGAGGAGACCAGAATGATGCTCATCCCCTCCTTCTTGAACTGGTTGATCAGCTGATAAATTTCCTTTTTCGCCCCCACGTCGACGCCGCGGGTCGGCTCGTCGAGGATCAGTACCTTGGGCCGGGTCAACAGCCCCTTGGCGATGGCCACCTTCTGCTGGTTGCCGCCGGAGAGCAGCTTTATCAGCTGATCCTGACTCGGGGTCTTGATGTTGAACAGGCGCACATAGTCGCTCACCGCCTGCCGCTCGGCCTTGCCGTCGATCTTGCCGTTGCTGATGAACTCGTCGAGGGCGCACAGACTCATGTTTTCGCGCACCGACAGCTCCAGCACCAGCCCATCGCCTTTGCGATCCTCGGAGATATAGGCGATGCCTGCGGCCAACCCGTCGGCCGGGCTTTTGGGCACCAGAGCATGACCGTCCACTGCCACTTCACCGGCGCTGATGGGGCTGGCGCCGTAGATCAGCTTCATCAGTTCGGTACGGCCGGAGCCCATCAGGCCGCTAAAGCCCAGAATTTCACCCTGACGCAGGGAGAAGCTCACCCCGCGCACGCCGGGACCGGCCAGATCTTTCACCTGCAGGCTGACGGGTCCAAGCTCGCGCTCAAGGCGCGGATACTGCTCTTCCAGCCGGCGCCCCACCATCATCTCGATGATCTTGTCTTCATCCAGATCGCTCACCGCCTTCTCGCCGATCCACTTGCCATCGCGCAGCACAGTGACCCGATCGCAGATCTCGAAGATCTCCTTGAGGCGGTGGGAGATATAGACGATGCCGCAACCCTGCTCACGCAGCTCGCGGATAACCTTGAACAGCTGCTCAGTCTCGGTATCGGTCAGCGCATCGGTGGGTTCATCCATGATGATGACGCTGGCATCGAACGACAGCGCCTTGGCGATCTCCACCATCTGCTGTTCGCCGATGGAGAGATCTCCGAGTCGGGTATCCGGCCCATGTTTGACGCCAAGTCGCGCCAGCAGACCGCTCGCCCGCTCGCGCAGCTGTTTGTGGTCGATGCTGCCAAAACGGGTACGGGGTTCGCGACCGAGGAAGATGTTGGCGGCGATCGACAACTCCGGCAGCAGGTTCAGCTCCTGATGGATGATGCTGATCCCCTGATCCTGGGAGTCACGGGGGCCCTTGAAGTGAACCGGTTGACCGCGATAGCTGACGCTGCCCGCATCGGCCTGATAGATACCGGTCAGCACCTTCATCAGGGTGGATTTGCCGGCACCATTTTCACCGAGCAGGGCCATCACCTGGCCCGGATAGACCCGCAGACCCGCTTCGTCGAGGGCGCGAACACCGGGGAAGGTCTTGACGATCCCGGTCAGCTCCAGAATGGGTGAGAGGGGGGAGGTTGTGCTCATTTGCAGCTTCCTTGAAGAGGCCTTCTTTGAAGAATGTCAGAACGCCACACCGGCGCAGAGGATCAGGTTGGCGTAGGG
This sequence comes from Aeromonas sp. 604176, assembly GCF_049170755.1. Classification (NCBI taxonomy): domain Bacteria; kingdom Pseudomonadati; phylum Pseudomonadota; class Gammaproteobacteria; order Aeromonadales; family Aeromonadaceae; genus Aeromonas; species Aeromonas sp. 604176. The sequence continues at coordinate 19,986 of NZ_JAAKNE010000039.1, read as the reverse complement.
AGTCACCTCGCCGCTGCGCACGATGGCCTTGCTCTGGCGGGAGCGGGTTTTGAACTCCTCGTGCAGGCAGTATTCGATGGCGATGGGCTTGCCCTGGGCGGCTGCGTGGGCCTCAAGCTGATCGACCAGCGCCTGATGGGCGGCGGGGCTGATCTGCTTGATCTCGCTTGCCATGATCACTTTCTCCACAACCAGATCGGTGAGCAGGGCGGTCAGTACGGTTTCAAGACTGGGCGTCCCCGCCATCAGCGCCAGATCGACCCGCTCCGGACCTGCCGGAATGGGCAAGCCTGCATCGCAGACGGTGATCTCGTCGGTGTGGCCCATCTGTGCCACCAGAGCACTCAGGGGAGCATTGAGCAGTACGCCTCGTTTCATACAGCACCTCATCAGGCCTTGGCCCGTCAATCTGTGAACCGCTAGGCAACCGGTTACGCAACCGGTTGCGTCATGGCGCAAAGATAGGCTTTTTACTAAGGAAGGGCCACGGCAAAACCACGGAAATGTGAAAACGATCTCAAAGGCGGGAGAAGAAGTGCAGGGGAGGAGGCAGGAAGGGTGTCATAAGAGCCCTGGCACCCTTGTTATTCATCGAGCTATTGATTTTATGGTTAGTTGGCCAGTGCCTTGGCGACCGACGAACGGCTCAGCATGCGCTGATAATGATCGGCAACCTTGGGGAATTCACTGATCTCGACCCCATCGCTTTTCAGCCAGCCCGAGACCACGAACAGATAGATATCCGCCACGCTGAACTGCTCGCAGAGTACCCAGGGGCCTGCCAGATAGTGCTGCTCAATCTGGGCAAAGCCATCGCGCATATTGCTGGCGACTTTCTGCTGCATGGCGGCAATGGCCTGCTCGTCATCGGCCCAGCGGCTGCCACGGCGGCCGTGGGCGTGGGAGACATGCACAGTGGAGGCGAGGAAGCTGTTGACCTCCTGCATGCGGGCCAGCAGGAACGGGTTGTCCAGCGGCGCCAGCTTGGCTGCGGGGAAGCGCTGCGCCACATAGAGCAGCAGTGCCGGGGTCTCGGTCAGGGTGCCCTGCTCGGTGACAAGGGCAGGCACCCGCCCTTTGGGGTTGATGGCAAGATACGCAGGATCACGCTGCTCTCCTGCGGCGAGGTTGACGAGACGGGGTTGGAACGGGGCATTCGCTTCCAGCAGGGCAATCTGCACGGCCATGGCACAGGTGCCGGGAGCGAAATAGAGGGTCAGATCGGACATGAATACTCCTGATTGGCTCAGGCCACCCGCGATATCGGCGAAAAACGTGTTTTCCGTGATACCTCGAGGGGTCATGAAAAAAGAGAGGGGGCAACGTTTGCCCCCACAACCAATCTACACCCCTAAGGGGTAATGAAAAAGCGCAGAATTAATCGACTATTGCCGTCTTGTAGTTATCCATACCTTAAGGCATTCATTCAAACCACGAACTAGGGGGTAACTTGATTTGTATATATATTGCGGGTGGGGCCTTTTCCTTCTTACGCATAGACCATGGGGGTTGCCCCTTTTACCAGCTGTTTTTCCTGTTTATTTAAACAAGTTAAAGATGTTATTTTATAAAACCGATACACAGTATCGGTTAAGGTATCCAACATATCTTCAACCTCATTCTCGTTTAGTAATAGCTTAGCTCCTTGGACAGCTTCTTTGTAGTTATTAGTCATTTTTCTAAAATGTCCATTAACAATGCCATTGTTATGAACATATAGATTCCTTATAAGGAATAGGTCTTGCAATTTATTTTTGAATTTTTGTTCCAGTCCAATAACAATGTCTAAAGCATGTTCTATAGCTTCTAAGTTTTTAACAAACGAACCTTTTGTCAGATTGAAAACCATCTTGTCGATGGTCTCGTGATCATTTGTTTTAATTTTCTCTTTGGGATGTTGATTATTTAGAGGTATTTTGCTTTTAAGCATCAAATAAGACAAGCTAGAAACAATGAAACCCTCAGATATTGAACAAATTGAAATTAAGTTTTGAGCAATGTGAATGTTTTCAAAATCAGGGAATGTATGCTCTCCCATTTTTAACCCATATCTGCTCATTGACATAAACGAATTAAAAAGAGCACTTACAAGTTGCTGCTCATTCGTCATATTTTCTATAGTATAGTTATTCAATGATTCGAGAATGTCATTAGTAAATTCTGCGTCTATTGTTGTCGTATCTAATCCTCTGCGAATCATTTCATCTCTCAAAACTTTAGCTTTCAGCCCTAAAGTTGGAAACAGATGGTACGGTGGTAAATTGTATGGAAAAGAAGAAAAAACTCCTTTGTTTATTACATATCCCAGCATCAATTGTGTATATTGGATTGTGAAGTTTATGTATATTTCATCATAAGCACACCAATCTTTATCATAAAAAGGCTTACCATCAACATAATCGCATTCCGTCACAAAACTCTCCCCTTTAAACACCTAAATAAATCGGTCTGCACGGCATGTCCTGCTAAGACCGTGGGTTCGATTAGCGAAGCATAATCGGACGTTAGCTGCTTTGAAAATACTGCACCATTATTCCTAATAAATGCACCTATTGTGCCCATATCTCCACAATGGGGCAACTCTGAATCTGAATGGAGTGAGCCATATTCACTGATTGCATCCCTAAAATTTTTTATGCAGCTGGCTGCCTAGGGGGACTTACAAGGATTGTTGCGTTGAGAAAAGGGGCTGGTGGTGAAAAAGAGAAGGGGGCAAATATTGCCCCCTTTATCCATTAAGCCCGTCAGAGGGCCGATTAACCGCCGACTTAACCGGCCTTGGCCACCATGGCTTTAAGCTGCAGGAAATACTGCTCGTAGAGGCGGGAGGCATCTCCCACATCGGACTGGAACTCCCCCTTGCGCTTGATCTCGTCACTCGGGAAGACCATGGGGTTGTTGCGAAACGCCGGGGTGAGCAGGGGAATGGCATCCTTGACCGGGGTGGGGTAGCCAATTGCCTCGGCCACCTTGGCGGCCACATCGGGGCGCATCAGGAAGTTGATCAGGGCGTGGGCCTCTTTGACATGCTTGGCCTTGGCCGGGATGGCGAGGTTATCCATCCAGAGTACCGCACCCTCTTCGGGGTAGGTCATCTGTATGGAGGGATATTCGCGCTGGGCGCCGTAGGCCGAGCCGTTCCACAGCATGCCGATATTGACCTCACCGGCGATAAAGGGGTCGGCCGGGTTGTCGGAGTTGAACGCCTTGACGTTGGGCATCAGCTTTTTCAGGTATTCGAACGCTTCGGCGATCTGCGCCTTGTCCTGGGTGTTGGGGCTGTAGCCCAGCTGCACCAGCGCGATATGGAACACCTCGCGGGCATCGTCCATCAGCAGCAGGCTCTCTTTCCACTCAGGTGCCCAGAGCTGCTTCCAGCTGGTGACCGGCTGCTCGATGATGTCGGTGTTGGTGCCGATCCCGGTCGCACCCCAGATATAGGGGATGGAGTAGCGGTTGTCCGGGTCGTACTCGTGGTTGAGCAGGGTAGGGTCGAGGTGCTTGAAGTTGGGCAGCTGGGCGCGATCCAGCGGCTGCAGCATTCCCTCTTTGGCCATTTTCGAGATGAAATAGGTGCTGGGCACCACCACGTCATAGCCGTCGCCATGGGTTTTCAGCTTGGCGTAGAGGGTCTCGTTGGATTCGTAGGTGGAGTAGATCACCTTGATGCCGGTCTCTTGCTGGAACTGCTCCAGCAGGCCATCCGGCACATATTCCGACCAGTTGTAGAAGTAGACCACCTTGTCGTCGGCCGCGTGAGCGCTCTGGCTCAGCAGCGGGGTGGTGAGGGTGAGGGCGGCTGCCAGCAGGGCGCCGGCCTGGTGTTGGATTGTCATCAACAACTCCTTGGGGTTATGGGGCCTTGCGGCCCACCGTGACAGAGTTCGCCAAAGATGGCGGGGACGAAACGGGCAGGGTCAACCCTGCCGTTTACGCAGTAACAGTTGTGCCAGCAGCACCATCCCGAGGGAGGCGACCAGCATCAGGGTGGCCAGGGCGTTGACCTCGGGGGAGACCCCCACCTTGACCATGGAGTAGATCTTGAGCGGCAGGATCTCGTAGGCCGGGCCGGTAACAAAGGAGCTCACCACCACGTCGTCCAGCGACAGGGTAAAGGAGAGCAGCCAGCCTGCCATCACCGCCGGCAGGGCCAGCGGCAGTATGATGCGGCGCAGGATGATCCACTCGCCAGCCCCCAGATCCCGCGCGGCTTCCAGCATCCGCACATCAAAACCGCACAGCCGCGAGTAGACGGTGATCACCACGAACGGCAGACAGAAGGTGATGTGGGCGATCAGCAGCGACCAGAAGCCCAGCGCAATGCCGGTGACCACAAACAGGGTCAGGAGCGAAATAGCCATCACGATATCGGGGGACATCATCACCACGAACAGCATGCCGCTCACGTACTGCTTGCCGCGAAAGCGGTAGCGAAACAGCGCCACGGCGGTGAGGGTGCCGATCAGGGTGGCGGCGGTGGCGGTGAGGGCTGCGATGGTCAGGGAGTGTTGGGCCGCCTGCATCAGGCTGGCGCTGGCAAACAGCTTCTCATACCAGCCAAGAGTAAAGCCGCGCCAGTCGATACCATATTTCGACAGGTTGAAGGAGTTGGCGATCAGCACCCCGATGGGTACATAGAGATAGCCAAACACCAGCAGCAAGAACAGAGCCTTCAGTGCGCGCATCATGCCAGCTCCCCCTTCTTGCTGAGCAGCTTGCCCGCCCGCCAGTAGCAGTAGACCAACAGCGCCATCAGCACCGTCAGCATCACGCTGATGGCGGCGCCAAAGGGCCAGTCACGGCTGTTGAGGAACTGGGTCTTGATCAGGTTGCCGATAAGCAGATGTTTGGCGCCCCCCAGCAGATCGGAGACATAGAACATCCCCATGGCGGGCAGGAACACCAGCAGACAACCGGCGATGATGCCGGGCAGAGTGAGGGGCAAAATGATCCGCACCAGTCGCTGCCAGCCGTTGGCGCCAAGATCCCGTGCCGCCTCCAGTAAACGGCCATCCAGCTTCTCGATGCTGGAGTAAAGCGGCAGCACCATAAAGGGGAGCAGCACATAGACCAGCCCGATGATGACGGCCACCTCGGTATACATCATCTGCAGCGGCCGCTCGATAAGCCCCAGATCCAGCAGCCAGCCATTGATCAGCCCCCGGGTGCCGAGCAGCACTTTCAGCGCATAGGTGCGGATCAGGGAGTTGGTCCAGAACGGCACCACCACCAGAAACAGCAGCAGCGGGCGGATACGCGCTGGCAGATGGGCCAGCAGCCAGGCAAAGGGGTAACCCACCAGCAAGCAGATGGCGGTGGCGAGCAGCGCCAGCCAGAGGGAGTGGAGCAGCACCTCGAAATAGAGGGGGTCTAGCAGGCGGCCATAGTTGCTCAGGGTAAAGAGCGGCGCGATAAGCTCGGACTCATCGCGCGTGAGGAAGCTGACACCGATGATCATCAGGTTGGGCAGGAAGACAAACAGCGTCAGCCAGCCCAGGATCAGCGCGATGGCCCCGTTGCGAAAGCCATTGTGGGCAAAGCTGTGCGCTACCCGCAGATTAGTGAGGCTCATAGGGCAGCACCACCTCCCAGCTGTCAACCCAGTGGATCGCCACCTCCTGACCCAGACGGTAGTCAAAATCGGGGTCATCCTCGTCGAAGAACTCGGAGATAAGCAGTTGTTTGCCGCTTTCGAGCTCGATCACCGAATCCAGCGTCGCCCCCTTGTAGTTGCGCTCGCGGATATTGCCCCGCAGCGCACTGCTCTGATCGTCATCCTGATCGAGGATGCGCAGATCTTCCGGGCGCAGCAGCACCAGTACCTTGTCGTCTGGCTGGAATGGCAGGGTGGTATGGAGCAGGCATTCGCGCCCCTCCACCTCGGCCTGCCAGATACCGGGTTCGCGCTGGCTGATCAGCTTGCCATCCATCACATTGATCTCGCCGATAAAGCGGGCCACGAACAGGTTGGCTGGCGATTCGTAGATATCGCGCGGGGTGCCGCGCTGGATGATCTTGCCGCCCTCCATCACCAGGATGCGATCAGACATGGTGAGCGCCTCTTCCTGATCATGGGTGACGAAGACAAAGGTGATGCCAAGGCGACGCTGTAGCGCCTTGAGCTCGCTCTGCATCTGCTTGCGCAGCTTGTAGTCGAGCGCCGAGAGGGATTCGTCGAGTAGCAGCAGGCGGGGCTTGTTGACCACGGCGCGGGCGATGGCGACCCGTTGCTGCTGGCCGCCGGAGAGCTGATCCGGGCGGCGGTTGGCCAGCTCGGTGAGCTGCACCATGGCGAGGGTCTCCTCAACCCGCTGGCGGATCTCGCTGGCCGGTACTTTCTGCATCTCGAGGCCAAAGGCGACGTTTTCAAACACCGTCATATGGGGGAAGAGCGCATAGCTCTGGAACACGGTGTTGATGTGCCTGTGTTCGGCGGGGATATGGGTGATCTCGTCACCGGCCAGATGGATGGTGCCACCATCGACCGATTCAAGCCCGGCCAGCAGGCGCAGCAGGGTGGTCTTGCCACAGCCGGAAGGGCCCAGCAGGGTAAGAAATTCACCGTCATAGATTTCAAGGTCAAGGTCACTCAGGATCACCTTGCCATCGTATTTTTTGCTGATCTTGTTCAGCGCGACAATTACCTGTGGATTGTTCATCATCCGCCAGTCTCACCCCAGCCAGTGGCCATCGTGTTGAAAGAGGGCCGCATTCTATGCAGCCGACACATGAAATTAAAGGCTTTTTGGCCCGAATTAGCCGCAAGTGCGCAGGAAAAACGGCTACGAATAGCAGACCAAATCGCTATAATGTGCCACCTGATTTGGTCGTTTTCGATATTGGATAGTCAATTGAGTAATAAAATGCGTATTGGCGGCTCCCTTGAGCAGTCTCTGAACCAGGGCTACCGCCTTGATCTGAAAGGGGTCATCCAGGAGGGATGGCAACAGACCCGCCGTACCGGATTTGGCCTGCTGCTGGCGATTGTCGGGGTGACGGCGATCTGGATCCTGCTTAGCAATGTGCTGCTGTTGCCCTATCTGGGGGATGACAACCAGATGAATGTGGCCATGGTGCTGAGCCTGCTGATGACGGTGGTGATGGCCCCCATGACCAGCTCCCTCGATATGCTGGGGTTGCAACAGTCGGTCGGGGTGCGTGCCCGTGCCAACCAGGTGTTCGACTTCTTCCGCCACTTTGTACGCCTCGGCATGTTGAGCCTGCTTGGCAGTCTGCTCACCAGCCTGTTTGGCCCGCTATTCGATCTGCTGGGTTTGCCCGCCGTGCTCTCTTTCATTCCCTCGGCCCTGATCGGCATGGGGCTGCTCTTTACCGTCCCACTGGTGCTGGAGCGTGGCCTGACGCCGCCCCAGGCCATTCTGGTCTCTCTCAAGCTCTTTGCACGCGGCTGGCCCAGCATTGTGCTGTTCCACGGCGTGATGACCGCGCTCTTCTTCCTGGCTTTGATCCCCATGGGGTTGGGGCTTATCTGGGTGGCACCGCTCTATTTCAACTGCAAGGGGATCCTCTATCGGGATCTCTGCGGGGTGGGGGTAGAGGTTAACGAGGTGACAGAAGGCCCCAACCATTTCAATGCATGATGCAAAAGGACGTTGAATGACCCGTCGATATGGAGTGACCAAGGTTTTGCGCCAGAGTCTGCTGGCCACGCTCTTGCTGCCAGGGCTGGCGCTGGCTGAGCCGGTGCTGGATCTGCAATACAGCACCTTCTACAGCCAGATGAAGACCTTTGCCAAAGGGGAGTTTGGTCACGCCAGACTGGGGTTTTATCTGACCGATCCGCAAAATGGTCAGCGCTGCGGCCTCACCTTTGCCCGGGTTGCAACCGACAGCAAGGAGGTCGCGGGCGAGGTAACGGTCGATAGCGAACTGCGCCTCCCTTTTGACGAGGATATCAACCTCGACAAGGGGATCGTGACCGTCGGACTGAAAGAAGAGCACGCCACTTGCGATATGACGGTACAGGTGATGGCCGACGCGCCGAATGGCCCCGAACTGCCGCTGGCGGAGCTGGCGGCCCGTCAGCAGCAGATGCAGTCGTTGCTCGACAAGATGGCGGGCATGGTCGGCAAGCACTTCCTGCCGAAGATGGAAGGGGTACGCATTACCCTGGTGCAGCAGAGCGGAACAGCTTATCTGATTGATGGTGCCCGTCAGGAGGCGCTGCCCTGGGAGGAAGGCCACCTGCTGCTGAGCAATGAGCAACTGGCCGCGTTCGCCACTGGGCAACTGCGCTTGCAGGGCGACGTGTTGCGCCTGACCCCCTGGCTACATAAAGGATGAGATCGGTCGCGCTGTCACCGCAGTGACAGGCCAATCCAGAAAGCAAAAAGGAGCGATGATCGCTCCTTTTTTATTGCGTGGCGTTTGCCCTGTGAGCGCGCCTTAGCGCACTTCAATCACATCCAGCATGTCCATCTCGTCGATGTCCAGCAGCGGCGCCTTTGGCATCTCGGGCGGATCAAACGCCTTGTCACCGCCATCTATGATGCCGGAGTCGCGGTTGATGCTCTTGAAGTCAAACAGCTTGTGGTCGAGCAGGTGGCTCGGGATCACGTCCTGAATGGCGGTGAACATGGTTTCGATACGACCGGGGAAGCGGCGATCCCAATCCTGCATCATCTGCTTGATGGCTTGACGCTGCAGGTTCTCCTGCGAGCCGCACAGGTTGCACGGAATGATGGGGAAGGCTTTGACGTCGGCGTAGCGGATCAGATCCTTCTCTTTGCAGTAGGCCAGCGGGCGGATCACCACGTTCTTGCCATCGTCGCTCACCAGCTTGGGCGGCATGGACTTGAGCTTGCCACCGTAGAACATGTTGAGGAACAGGGTCTCGAGGATGTCATCGCGGTGGTGGCCAAGGGCAATCTTGGTGCAACCCAGCTCTTGGGCGGTGCGGTAGAGAATACCGCGGCGCAGCCGTGAGCACAGAGAGCAGGTGGTTTTTCCTTCCGGTACCTTCTCTTTGACGATGGAGTAGGTATCTTCCTCGACGATCTTGTACTCGATGCCGAGGGAATCCAGATACTCGGGCAGCACATGCTCGGGGAAACCGGGCTGCTTCTGATCCAGGTTGACGGCAACCAGATCGAAATGGATGGGGGCGCTGGCTTTGAGGCTCATCAGTATGTCGAGCATACCGAAGCTGTCCTTGCCGCCGGAGAGGCAGACCATGACCTTGTCGCCCTCTTCAATCATGTTGAAGTCGGCAATGGCCTGACCCACGTTGCGCCGCAGGCGCTTCTGCAGTTTGTTAAAACTGTATTTTTCTTTGGCGTTCAGCTCTTCTAGCATGCTCGTAAAACCCGGGACACAAATAAGCGCGTTATTATAGCCATGTCCCGGGGGAGGGCAAGGTGCCAGGCACCTTATGATTGATTGCGACGACTGTCGACCGGGCAGCTGTAGTCCGCCGGTTTGAGGATCAGGATGTCGCAGGAGAGGCGGTCAATCACATGTTCGGCAGTATTGCCGAGCAAAGCTGCAGAAAGACCGGTACGCCCGACGCAGCCCATGATCATCAAGGTCGCCTTGAGCTCTTCGGCCATATCCGGCAACACCTCTTCCGGTAGCCCCTCTGCTACCCGGGTCCAGAGATGACCGATCCCGAACTTGTCGGCATGGCTGAGCAGCAGGCTTTCGTGGTGTTTGCGGATCGCCTCGTTGTAAGCGTTGGGATCAAACTCCGGCAGCTCGATGGCCACGTTGACCGGGGTGCCGGGGTAGGTGTTGACCAGATAGAGATTGGAGCCCAGCAGCTCGGCGATGTCGCTTCCCTCCTGGGTGATCCGTTCGTTGAGCAGTTTCTGATCCGGATCGTCGCTTGAGCAGTTGATGGCGGCGATGATATTGCCGCCCCGTTGCCAGTGACCCTCCTTGACCAGCAGCACCGGACAGGGGCATTTGCGCAGCAGGTGCCAGTCGGTGGGGGTAAAGATGAAGGTTTGCAGGAAGCTGTGATGATGAGTGGCTTTGACCACCAGATCGTGGCGCTGCTCCAGCACTTCCTGAATGACGCACTCGAAGGGACGATTGTGCCAGACTACTTTCACTTCGCACTCGATCCCCTGTGCCCGATAAGGGGTCAGGATCTCGTCCAGCCACTCACGTCGCTGTGAAATGACGCCGTCGCGCATCTCTTGCCGCTCGTCCACCGAGAGCATGGCGGTCATTTCATACGAGAAGTCATAGATGGTGAGCAGCAGGGTCAGATGGGCGTTTTCGTCCAGCTCGGCGACTTTGACTGCCCGTTCGAGGGCGATTTGACGCTCCTCTTCTGGATTGATAACCACCAGAATATTCTGATATTTGACCATCTTCTCCTCCTTGGAAAAGTCCAATGACAGCAGAATCTTAGCCATTACAGCTTAGCGCAGGAGGAGGGTATGGGGAACGTACCGGATCACATTCCAGAGGAAAGGATCCGGCAGGGAAAGCAGGAGAAAAGCGGGAGGGTAAGCGGAAAAATCAGCCGCAGGGCGGGCGAGTGGCACCGGCCATCATGCCCAGCGCGACCTGATCCAGCACGGTAATGTATTTGCCTTTGACGCTGATGAGACCGGACTTCTGGAAACGGCCGAGCAGACGACTGATGGTCTCGACAGTCAATCCCAGATAGTTGCCAATGTCACCACGGGTCATGGAGAGACGGAACTCCTTGGCGGAGAAACCGCGCTCGGAGAAGCGTACCGACAGATTGTGCAGGAAGGCGGCGAGGCGCTCTTCGGCATTCTTCTTGGAGAGCAACAGGATCATCTCCTGATCGCCCATGATTTCGTTGCTCATCAGACGCATGATCTGCTGGCGCAGCTTGGGCATCTTGCCGGAGAGATCGTCGAGCACTTCAAAGGGGATCTCGCACACCATGGCGGTTTCCAGCGCCTGGGCGAAGGAGGGGTGTGCCTGTTTGTGGATGGCGTCAAAACCGACAAGATCGCCAGCGAGGTGGAACGCGGTGATCTGCTCATCCCCTTGCTCGGTGATGGTGTAAGACTTGATGGTCCCGGAACGGATGGCATAGAGCGATTTGAACTCATCGCCAGCCTTGAACAGCTCTTCACCCTTCTGGATCGGCTTCTTGCGCTCGATGATGCTGTCCAGCTGATCAAGCTCGTTGTCGTTCAGAGTGAAAGGGATACAGAGCTGACTGATGCTGCAATCCTGGCAATGAATTGCACAGCCACCGCTCTGGATACGTCTGCCAGGTTTCTTTTCCGGGATCATAGGCTCATACGAATAATTGATTTATATCAAACAAGTTTACCATCAACTCATCCGTTTTGGATAGGGTTTCAAAAGGAAGCAATGCCAATCCAGAAGGTATGCACCCCGAACAAAATGAGCAGCAGGGCACCGCCAAGGCGCAAACTGCGCAGGGTGAGCCAGTATCTCAGGCGATCGGCGAGCCCGCCCAACGCAAACAGGGTGGGCAGGGTGCCGAGGCCAAAAAATAGCATGATGAGCGCCCCGCCACTGGCCGAACCGGCTGCCGCGCTCCAGGTCAGCATGGAGTAGACCAGCCCGCAGGGCAGCCAACCCCACACCATGCCAAAGGGCAGTGCCTGCACAGGTGAGGTGAAGGGGAGAAACTTGCCCGCCAGCGGTTTGATACGTGTCCAAAGTCTGGCGCCGAGCCGCTCCAGCAGCAAGATCCCTTGCCACCAGCCCGCCAGATAGAGACCAAGCGCAATCATCAATAGCGCTGCCACGAGACGCAAGCCGGCAATAGCGTGTTTGCCAGCGCCCAGCTCACTGGTGGTGGCGAGCAGGCCGCCCACCAGGGCACCTGCAATCACATAGCTCAGGATCCGGCCGAGGTTGTAGTTGAGCAGATAGGCGAGCCGCCCCCAGAAGTGCTGCTTGTTGGCGGGGATCGCCATGGAGAGCGCGGCGGAGACGCCACCGCACATGCCGATACAGTGGGCAGAGCCTGCCAGTCCGACCAGCAGGGCGCCGGCCAGATCAAGGTTGTGGGTCATGGTCAGCAGGCTTTGCGGGTTTGTGGGCAGGTTGCTCTTCGTCAAACAGGATGTTGGAACCCTGCCGGTCGAGATCTTCAAACTGTTCGGAGCGAATGGCCCAGAAGAAGACGACCCCGGCGATGATCACAAACAGGATGGCGATGGGGATCAGGACAAAAATTATATTCATGAGAGGTACCTTGGCGTTCATCCTTGGCAAGCGTCCCCTATGGTAACCCTGTTCGGGCTGGGGGCCAGCCGCTATCAGTGAGAAATGTGGCCTGCATCGGAGGCAGGCCACATTTTCAGCTATTTTCCGCCACCTGCCTCATCGGTTGAGGCGCATGGAGTTGGTTACCACGATGAGTGAGCTGAGCGACATGCCCGCCGCCGCCAGATAGGGGGGCAGCCAGCCGCAGGCCGCCAGCGGCAGCACCAGCAGGTTGTAACCGATGGACCAGGCGAAGTTCTCGATGATGATCTTGCGGGTACGCATTGCCAGCACTCTGGCTTCGAGCAGTCGGCTCAAGTCATCGGCCAGCAAGATGGCATCGGCGCTGTTTTTCGCCAGATCGGTGCCACCGGCCATGGCAAACGAGGCGTGAGCTCCGGCCAGTACCGGGGCGTCGTTGATGCCATCGCCCACCATGATGCTGATATCCCCCTGGGCTTCCCGGGCCTTGAGGTAGGCCAGCTTGCCATCGGGTGAGACCCCCTTGACCAGCTCATCCACGCCCAGCTCGCGGGCAATCTCGTCTGCCTGCAAAGAGCTGTCACCAGTCAGCACGGTAGTTTGCAGACCTGCCGCCTTGAATGCCGCGATCAGCGCCCTGGCATCGGGGCGCAGGGTATCTTCCAGATTGAAGCGGGCCAAGACCTGCTGCTCGTCGGCCAGATAGATAGCCAGACCGCGGCCGCATTCTTGCGCCGGATCCAGCCCAAGCCAGCGGGCACTGCCGATGCGGTAGCGTACGCCATCCACCAGCGCTGTGATGCCGTGACCGATGACCGGGGTGATCTCGCGGGCGGATGGCAGCACATTGATACTGTCGGCGGGCAGCCGGAAGGCGCGGGCAATGGGGTGTTCGGATTGCGCCTCCATGGCCCGGGCGATGGCGAGGCAGTGCGTCTCGTCCATCTCTGCCAAGGTGGTGGTGCCTGTCAGACTGATCTCACCTGTGGTCAGGGTACCGGTCTTGTCCATCACGATCCGGTTGGCCTTGGTCAGCACGTCCAGCACATGACCACGGCGCAGCAGAATGCCGTTGCGGGTCAGATTGGCGGTGGCCGAGGTTAGCGCCGTCGGGGTGGCCAGCGACAGGGCACAGGGGCAGGTGGCAACCAGCACGGCGAGGGTGACCCAGAACGCCTGATCCGGTTGATGGAAGTGCCAGAAGGTCCAGACGGCGGCGGCAATGATCAGCAGCACCAGAATAAAGTGGCGCGACAGCTGATCCGCCATCTGGGCGATGGCCGGTTTATCATCGAGGGCGTGATCCTGCAGCCGCATGATCTGGGCGATCCGAGACTCTTCGATACGGTGGCTGACCCGGATCTGCAGCGGGGCATCCGTGTTGATGGTGCCGGCATAGACCTGATCACCGCGCTGTTTGAGCAGGGGCAGCTGTTCACCGGTCAGCATGGATTCGTTGAGGCTGGCTTGCCCTTCGACAATGATGCCATCCGCCGGCAAGGTGGCGCCAGCCAGCACACGTACCCGATCGCCGACCTGCAAGGTCTTGGCCGCTACCTCATGTTCCCCTTCCTCATCGATGCGGGTCGCCATGATGGGCACCAGTCGCGCCAGGTTGGAGCTCGACTCCGACGCCTTGCGCCGGGCCCGCAACTCGAGAAAGCGCCCCAGCAGCAGGAAGAAGACGAACATGGTGATGGAGTCGTAATAGACCTCACCGGTATTGAACACGGTGGCCCACATGGAGGCGATAAAAGCCCCGATCAGCGCCAGCGACACCGACACATCCATCGACAGGTGACCCTGTTTCAGGCTGCGCCAGGCACCCACGTAAAAGGGCTGGGCCGAGTAGATCATGATGGGGGTGGAGAGCAGCAGGCTTATCCACTTGAAGTAGACCATGAACTCATCTTCAACGCTGATGAAGAGATCCATGTAGAGGGCCACGGCGCACATCATCACCTGCATCGAGCCCAGCCCCGCCAGTGCCAGCCGGAACATATAGCTGCGCACCTCTTTGGCGTAGAGGGCTTCCTGTTGATGGGTCTGGAACGGATAGGCGCGATAGCCGATCTGGGCAAATCCCTTGAGGATGTCACTCAGGGAGAGCTGGTCTGGATCCCACTTGATACGGGCCCGGTGGGTGGTGGTGTTGACGTTGATGTAGCGCAGGCCACCAAGGGTCATCAGGTGGCGTTCGATAAGCCAGGCACAGGCGGCGCAGGTTAGCCCTTCTACTGTCAGCTGGATTTCGCGAAGGGTACCGTTGTCGGTGACAAACTCCTGTTGCACTTCTGCCAGATCGTAGTGGGTGAGGGCGGCCAGCTCCTCGGGTACCAGATCCCCCTTGGTACCGGGGGCGGTGCGGTGATCGTAGTAACTGGCGAGGCCGCACTCCATGATGGTTTCCGCCACCGCCTGACAACCGGGGCAGCACATGGGGCGAACAATCCCCTTTATCTCGAGGGAATAGCCACTATTGGCGGGTACCGGCTCGCCACAGTGAAAACAGGGGGTCATGCTATATGTCCCCCTGAATGCAGAATGCAAGCAGCAGGGGCGCTGGCGAGAACCGGCTCGCCACAGTGAGAACAGCCGGTCATGGCTTAGCGTCCTTTCGGGTCGAGTTCGACAGGGGCCAGGGTCGGCAGCTGGACGGTCTCTTGCAATCGCCACTCGTGGTCAAAGGCATCGACCCGAATATGCCACTTGCCGACCAGCGGCTTGTCGAAATGGAGGCGATAGGTGCCGCTCGCATCGGCGGTGATCATGTGTTCGCTGTCCTGACCGGCCAAGGTCGGGTGGAACAATGAGAGATAGAGAGCTTGCCCGGCAGGAATGTCACCGCTGATGGGTTTGAGGGTCAGCTCGTTGCCGTCAACTTCCAGCCCAAAGCGGATATTGAGGGCTTCGGAGCGGTCAAACTTGCTCAAGTCCTGATTGATCTCTTTCCCTTGTTTGTAATAGTCCTCGGCCACCAGATTGACCCCATCCTTGCTGGCGATGATGGCGGTGGCGATGCTGCCGACAACGGCGGCAGTGGGGAGGGCGATGATAAACCAGGGCCAGAATTGGCGATACCACGGTTTGGATAGAGGTTGGGTCATGATTGCTACTGCCATGAAACGAATGATTAACGTGGAAGATGGTTTTTACGCAACACAAGATAACAAAAAGCCTCGAGGAGTCGAGGCTTTTTGCTGTGTAATCACGTGTTTATCACATGTTACA
The DNA here is from genome assembly GCF_049170755.1 of Aeromonas sp. 604176. Classification (NCBI taxonomy): domain Bacteria; kingdom Pseudomonadati; phylum Pseudomonadota; class Gammaproteobacteria; order Aeromonadales; family Aeromonadaceae; genus Aeromonas; species Aeromonas sp. 604176. The sequence goes on along the minus strand of NZ_JAAKNE010000039.1, from coordinate 4,581 downwards.
ACGTTACGGGCGAACCTTATTTGGCAGACTGTTGATGAGACAGGCTGTAAACGTAGGAGGCCAGCAGGTGAACCTTGTCCTCACCCAGAATATCTTTCCAGGCTGGCATCACGCCGTGACGACCGTGGGTGATGGTTTGCACCACCACTTCGCGGGAGCCACCGTAGAGCCAGGTGTTGTTGGTCAGATCTGGCGCACCGACGGCAACACCGCCCTTGGCATCGGCCCCGTGGCAGGCAGCGCAGATGGCGAAGCGGGCTTCACCTTTCTTCGCTTCCACCAGGTCGACCTTGCGACCGGAGAGGCTCAGCACATAGGAGGCCACTTCCTGAACGCCATCTTTGCCGAGGATTTCACCCCAGGCAGCCATGATCCCCTGACGACCGCCCATGATGGTGGTCTTGATTTGATCAGGCTGGCCGCCCCATTGCCATTCGCTGTCGGTCAGGTTCGGGAAACCGCGACCACCGCGGGCGTCAGAGCCGTGGCACTGGGAGCAGTTCTGCAGGAACAGACGCTGACCCACTTTCAGGGCTTCCGGATCCTTGGCGATCTCGGTGATGGCACGATAGGTTTTGCCATCCGCTTCGTAGGTGAGTTCACGGAACTTGGCGCCGTAGATCTCGTCAGCCTTGGCGACCTCACGGTCATACTCCACCGCGCGACCTTCAGCCTTGGCCGATTCGGTTGCAGCTTTGGACTCGGCCAGTGAGCGCACGTCCTGGTTGGAACTTTGCCAGCCCAGCAGGCCTTTGAAGTTGCCAAGCCCCGGGAAGGCGATCAAATAAACCAGACCGGTGACGATGAAGAAGAGGAACATGTAAGTCCACCACTTCGGCAGCGGGTTGTTGATCTCCTCGATGCCATCGAAGGAGTGACCCATCGATTTGCCTTCTTCAACACCCATCTTGTCCTTGCGGCACCACATCAGCAGCAAGAAGCAGCCGAGGATGGTTCCCAGACTGATGACAGTCACAAAAATGCTAAACAGAGTGCTCATTATTGTTTCGCTCCTGCGTTCTTTTTATCAGCACCGGGTTGCTCATCATCGGCAAAAACCAGATTGGCAGCCTCGTCGAAAGAGGTCTTGCGGCGTTTGCTGTAGGCCCAGACGATGATGCCAATCATGATGGCCATCAACAGCAAGGTATACAGACCGCGAAATGTGCCGTAGTCCATTTTCGCCTCCTTATTTCAGGGCATGACCCAGTGATTGCAGATAGGCCACCAGCGCATCCAGCTCGGTTTTACCCTTCACGGCTTCGCCAGCACCCTGAATGTCGGCGTCGGTATAGGGCACACCGAAGTGATCGCGGAACAGCGCCAGTTTTTTGCCTGTCATCTCGCCAGTCAGCACGTTGGTATCAAGCCAGGGGTAGGCGGGCATGTTGGATTCCGGTACCACATCGCGCGGGTTGATCAGGTGAACCTTGTGCCACTCGTCGGAGTAGCGGCCACCGACACGGGCCAGATCCGGACCAGTACGCTTGGAGCCCCACAGGAAGGGGTGCTCCCAGACGCTCTCACCTGCGACAGAGTAGTGACCGTAACGTTCGGTTTCGGCACGGAACGGACGGATCATCTGGCTGTGGCAGTTGGTGCAGCCTTCGCGAATGAAGATGTCGCGCCCTTCCATCTGCAGAGCGGTGTAGGGCTTGAGGCCCTCCACCGGCTCGGTGGTTTGCTTCTGGAAGAACAGCGGAGTGATTTCAACCAGGCCCCCCAGACTGATGGCGAAGATGATGCCGACCACCAGCATGGGAACGCTTTTTTCAAATATTTCGTGACGGTTATTGTTGCTCATGGGTTGACCTCTTCAATCATGCTGGCTGGGCGACAGGTTCCAGAGAACCTTTGGGCGCAGTGATGGTGCGATAGGCGTTGTAAGCCATCAGCAACATGCCGGTGACGAAGAAGCAGCCACCCAGGAAGCGCACGAAATAGAAGGGATAGGATGCCTGCAGCGCTTCAACGAAGCTGTAGGTCAGGGTGCCGTCTTCGTTGACTGCACGCCACATCAGGCCCTGCATCACGCCGGAAATCCACATGGCAACGATGTAGAGCACGGTGCCCACGGTCGCCAGCCAGAAGTGAACGTTGATCAGCTTGACGCTGTACATCCGGCCCTGGCCGAACAGGTTCGGGATCAGATGGTAAACCGCACCGATGGAGACCATGGCAACCCAGCCCAACGCACCGGAGTGCACGTGACCAACGGTCCAGTCGGTGTAGTGGGAGAGGGCGTTGACGGTTTTGATCGCCATCATCGGGCCTTCGAAGGTCGACATGCCGTAGAAAGAGAGGGAGACGATCAGGAAGCGCAGGATGGGGTCATAACGCAGTTTGTGCCAGGCACCGGAGAGGGTCATGATGCCGTTGATCATGCCGCCCCAGGAGGGGACGAACAGGATCAGGGACATTACCATCCCGAGGGACTGAGCCCAGTCAGGCAGTGCGGTGTAGTGCAGGTGGTGCGGACCGGCCCAGATATAGAGGGAGATCAGCGCCCAGAAGTGCACGATGGAGAGGCGATAGGAGTAAACCGGACGACCGGCCTGCTTGGGCACGAAGTAGTACATCATCCCCAGGAAGCCGGCGGTCAGCAGGAAGCCTACCGCGTTGTGGCCATACCACCACTGCACCATGGCGTCCATGGCGCCGGAGTACATGGAGTAAGACTTCATGCCGGAGAGCGGCACTTCCATGTTGTTGACAATGTGCAGCACCGCAACGGTGATGATGAAGGCGCCGAAGAACCAGTTCGCCACATAGATGTGGGAGGTGGTGCGCTTCATCAGTGTGCCGAAGAAGACGATGGCATAGGCGACCCATACCACAGTGATGGCGATATCAATCGGCCACTCCAGCTCGGCATACTCTTTGGCGGAGGTGTAACCCAGCGGCAGAGAGATGGCGGCAGAGAGAATGATGGCTTGCCAGCCCCAGAAGACGAAGGTTGCCAACGGGCCACCAAACAGTCTGGTTTGACAGGTGCGCTGTACCACGTAGAACGAGGTGGCCATCAGGGCACTGACGCCAAAGGCGAAGATCACTGCGTTGGTGTGGAGGGGCCGCAGACGACTGTAAGTCAGCCAGGGGGTTTCGAAGTTGAGGGCAGGCCAGATCAACTGGGCTGCGATCAGTACGCCAACCGACATGCCGACAATTCCCCAGACAATCGTCATGACGGTAAACTGGCGAACAACGGTGTAGTTGTACTCAGGATGGTTAGTTGTATGGCTCATCGTTATATTCCGCTTCCGATGCTGCTGTTGTTTGATGTTTTATCCGGAAAACCGGACTGGCTCCATCAAGCCACCGCCAACCAGTTGTTAACGCCTGTTAACGAAAGGAAAAGCAAAAGATGGCTAAATGAAAACTGCATGGGAATGATACTGAAGCGACAGGTAAAATAACAGTATAAACAGTGATATATTTGGTTCCGTCCGGTATCGTTCTGGCCGTTTTTTACCTTGTTCGAGATCACAAAAAACATTTTAATTGCATCTTAATCGGGCTGTTTTTGATGAAAGAGAGACTTACCGCACGTAAAGTACTGCACCTTGCACTTGTATTGGCGCTGCTATTGGCGCTGGTGGCCTATCGCACCTGGTTTTCGGCCGATAACAGCATGACTGCTGGCCAGACAAAAGATCAGATTTGTGATCTTTCCCACACACCTTGCAGCGCATTGATTGGTAACAAGCCACTAACGGTGGCCATCAAGGTGTTACCGCTACGTGCCGAACATGACTTTGCAATAGATATCCAAGGGGGCGACCCGGAAATCAAGCCGTTAAAAGCCTGGCTGGAAGGGCGAGATATGTTTATGGGGACCATTCCGGTGAACTTTGAACAAGTCGCGGGAGGATGGCAGGGTACAACACTGGTAGGAAGCTGTACCTCTCCGGTCATGGTCTGGTTGCTCAATATTGAATGGAGCAATGGCCAACGCCAGCAATTGGCGCTTTCCGTTGCCCGGGAATAACGGCGCAAGGAGCGGGGAGTGGAAAAAATATTTGAAATTTCCCGGCCAGGCGTTACCTTCCCCAAACCATCAGGGAGTGAAGTTCATTTAATCATGATTGAAAAACAACCATTTTATCGCACCCTCAACCAGCAGGCCAAGGCGCTGCTGGAGGGGGAAACCGATCTGATTGCCAATCTGGCCAACCTCTCCGCACTGCTTAATCAGGAGCTGGAGGAGATCAACTGGGTCGGTTTTTATCTGTTGCAGGGCGAGACCCTGGTATTGGGGCCATTTCAGGGCAAACCGGCTTGCGTACGGATCCCGGTCGGCCGCGGGGTGTGTGGTACGGCAGTGGCAGAGGGGAAAACCCAGCTCATTGACGATGTCCACCAGTTCGACGGTCACATCGCTTGTGATGGCGCGAGCAACTCGGAAATCGTGATCCCGGTGCGTCGTGGTGGCGAGATCATCGGGGTGCTCGATATCGACAGTCCGATTTTTAACCGTTTCGACCAGCAAGACCGGATTGGCCTTGAAGAAACGGTGCAAATTTTGGAAAGCATGCTCTAAGTCATTGCTAGATGGTTCGCAAAAGGCCCCAAGCTCTCTAT
>NZ_JAAKNE010000038.1:0-36664 GCF_049170755.1 Aeromonas sp. 604176 | reverse complement strand
CCGGTCATCATGGAGAACGGCTTTGGCGGCGTCATCTTCCACGAGGCGTGCGGCCACCTGCTGGAGACCACCTCGGTAGCCAAAAAGGCCTCGGTATTCCACGACAAGATGGGCCAGCTTATCGCCAATCCGGTGGTCAATGCGGTGGATGAAGGCTTGCAAAGCAATGCCTGGGGCTCCATCAACGTTGATGACGAGGGGATGGCGACCCAGCATACTCAGCTCATCAAGGACGGCGTGCTGACCGGCTTTCTGGTGGATAGAATGGGCGCCCTCAAGACCGGTTACGCCCGCACCGGCTCGGGTCGGCGCGAATCCTACAAGTACGCCCCCACCTCGCGCATGCGCAACACCTATATCGAACCGGGCAACCATAGCCTCGACGATATGCTGGCCACCGTCGAACATGGCATCTACGCCAAGAAGATGGGGGGCGGCTCGGTACAGCCCGGCACCGGTGAATTCAACTTCAACGTGCAGGAGGCCTACCTCATCGAGCACGGCAAGATCACCAAACCGCTCAAGTCGGCCACCCTGATCGGCACCGGCCCGCAGGTGCTGAAAGAGATCTCCATGGTGGGCCGCAACCTGGCACTGGCCGCCGGTATGTGCGGCTCGGTCTCGGGCTCGGTGCCCACCTCGGTGGGCCAGCCGGCGCTGAAAGTGGACAATATTCTGGTGGGAGGGAACGCCTGATGAGCACCATCGACATGAATCAACTGCTCACCCGCCTGCTCGACAAGGTGGCCGACCTCAACGCCGAGGCAGACATCATCGCCAATCAGGAGAAGGCCTTCTCCCTCAAGGCAGACAAAGGCGAGCTGGGTGAATACAAGGTCACCAGCAGCCAGCAGCTCGGCATTCGCCTGATCAAAGAGGGTCGGGTCGGCATCGCCTACTCGGAATCCCTCGATGAGCTGGCGCTCGATGCCATGTTGCAGGATGCGCTCGATGCCAGCCGCTTTGCCAAGGTGGATCCGGATCAGCGCATCTCGGTGACCAATAGCCGGATCACCACAGATTGCGCCGAGATCAACCAGCCCGATACCACGCCCGTTGAGGAGAAGATCGCTCTGGCCCTACGCCTCGAATCAGACATGCTGGCCATGCCCGATGTGAGCGGCGCCCCCTACAACAGCTTCTTCGAAGGGGAGAGCCAGCTCTGGCTCGCCAACAGTCAGGGCACCCTCTGCCAGCACGGCGAGTTCAGCGTCGGCTGCTACACCTCGGCGCTGGTGGAACGGGATGGCCGCCAGTCGATGCACTCGCAGGGGCAGTATGGCCGTCGCTTCGACGAGCTGGATAGTCAGGCCCTGATCGAGCAGATCTACGCCATCGCCGATGGTCTGCTGCCCGGTGAAGCGGTGCCGAGCGGTCGCTACAGCGTCATCTTCAGTACCAACTGCTTCGCCAGCCTGTTTGGCTGCTTTCAGGGCGTGCTGTCGGGCAAGTGGGCCCAGCAGGGGATCAACCCCTGGCGCAGCAAGGTCGGCCAGAGCGTGGCGTCACGCTGGCTCACTCTGGAAAGCCGGGTCTATATGCCTGGCGGCATGAACATCAAGGCGTTTGATGGCGAGGGGGCGGCCAGCTCGGATCTGCTGCTGATTGGCGAAGGGGAGCTGAAGACCCTGCTCCACAACAGCGCCACGGCCCGCCACTTTGGCGTCGCCAGCAACGGCTCGGCCGCTCGCGGTGCCCGCAGCGCCCTCGATGTGACCGCTCGCCATCTGGTGTTTGGCGCGGGCCCCCACTGCGAAGCGGAAGTGCAGAGCGGCGACTATCTGGAGCTGGTCAAGCTGGATGGCCTGCATTCGGGTGCCGATGCGGTGAGCGGCGACTTCTCCTTTGGCGCGTCAGGGTTCCTCTGTCGCGATGGAGTTCGCCTGCAGCCGGTGCGCGGCATCACGGTAGCAGGCAACTTCTACCGCCTGCTGGGCGAGCTGGAAGCGGTCGGCGATACTCTGCACCACAACGACGGCAAGGGCTTCTACGCCCCGCTTATCCGTTTTGGTGGCCTCTCCGTCGCAGGCAAGTAAACGTCCCGACGAAACCTGCAAGCGAGAAAAAGGCGCCTAATGGCGCCTTTTTCTCGTTATCTCGTCCGCATTGATGGTATGGCTCAGGGCGAGAGCGGCTCGCGATGATACTCGGCGCAACCGCATTCGGGACAGGTATCGAGCTGTTGTGGGTGCAGCACGGTATGGCGCCAGCCACACTGGTCGCACACCATGACCCCGAGCCCCACCCAGTCACCCGCTTCGTAAACACCCTTGTGCTCCAGTTCGTCGGCCAGCTCCCGCCACTCCACCTGGGCGCGGTCGGTCACATCCGCCAGCCAGGACCAGGCTGTGTCTTTGAGGGCCAACATAAAGGCAGACTCTTCCACCTGCGCACTATCGTCATGGCGCCCCTCGTCATAGTTGCCCAGATCCCGCTTCACGTACTCGGCGATGAGCGCCAGTTCGTCCTGAGTCAGGTCGCTGGCCGCCTCCAGATAGGCCTGCACCTTGGCAATCATCCGGTTGAGGCGCTCCCCCTGGAACTCTTCAGTCTCTTGCCACTGTTTTTGCAGCTCGGCAATGAAGGCTTCGTACCCTTTTTGACGTTTGTCCATGGCTCTAACTCCTCTACTAAACCCTGATCTGGCCCGGCTTAAGGCCCAAGGGACGCTGGCGGTTGTTGCCGCCGCAGGATATGGGTATTCTATTGCGATTTCCCAGCTGATTTATCTATTCATTTCACAGATCCGGATGTCACCAATGCAAGAGCAATACGTTCCCCAATCAATCGAACCAGCAGTGCAAAAGCACTGGGATGCCAAGAAAACCTTCAAGGCCGTGGAGAAGGTAGACAAGGAGAAGTTCTACTGCCTGTCCATGTTCCCCTATCCGTCTGGTCGACTACACATGGGGCACGTTCGTAACTACACCATAGGTGATGTGATCTCCCGTTATCAACGCCTCAATGGCAAGAACGTGCTGCAACCCATAGGTTGGGATGCATTCGGTCTGCCGGCCGAGAACGCAGCGATCAAAAACAATACCGCGCCGGCGCCCTGGACCTACGAAAACATCGAATACATGAAGAACCAGCTGAAGATGCTGGGTCTGGGTTATGACTGGGATCGTGAAATCGCCACCTGCAAACCAGATTACTACCGCTGGGAGCAGTGGTTCTTCACCAAGCTCTACGAGAAGGGTCTGGTCTACAAGAAGACCTCTTCCGTCAACTGGTGCCCGAACGACATGACAGTGCTGGCCAACGAACAGGTGGTCGACAACTGCTGCTGGCGCTGTGACACCCCGGTGGAACAGAAAGAGATCCCCCAGTGGTTCATCAAGATCACCGACTACGCCGAAGAGCTGCTGAACGATATCGACAATCTCGAAGGCTGGCCGGAGATGGTCAAGACCATGCAGCGCAACTGGATTGGCCGCTCCGAAGGGGTCAACATCAGCTTCACCATCGAGGGTCAGGCTGAGCAGCTGGAGGTCTACACCACCCGTCCGGACACCTTCATGGGCGTCACCTATGTCGGTATCGCTGCCGGTCACCCGCTGGCGCTGCAAGCAGCCCAGAACAATCCGGAGCTGGCCGCCTTTATCGAAGAGTGCAAGAACACCAAGGTAGCCGAAGCCGAGCTGGCCACCATGGAGAAGAAGGGCATGGCCACCGGCCTCTATGCCATTCACCCGCTGGATGGCCGCAAGGTACCGGTCTGGGTCGCCAACTTCGTGCTGATGAACTACGGCACCGGCGCCGTGATGGCAGTTCCGGCCCACGATCAGCGTGACTTCGAATTCGCCACCAAATATGGCCTCGACATCAAGGCTGTCATCAAACCGGTTGATGGCGACGTCGACGTGAGCGAAGCGGCTTATACCGAGAAGGGCGTGCTGTTCAACTCCGGCGAGTTTGACGGTCTCGACTTCCAGGGCGCCTTCGATGCCATCGCCAGCAAGCTGGAAGGGCTCGGCAAGGGCAAGCGCACCGTCAATTACCGCCTGCGTGACTGGGGTGTCTCCCGTCAGCGCTACTGGGGTGCCCCCATCCCGATGCTGACCCTGGCTGACGGCTCCGTGGTGCCGACGCCGGAAGACCAGCTGCCGGTGCTGCTGCCGGAAGATGTGGTGATGGACGGTATCCAGAGCCCGATCAAGGCCGACGCCGAGTGGGCCAAGACCACCTACAACGGTCAGGAAGCGTTCCGCGAGACCGATACCTTCGACACCTTTATGGAGTCCTCCTGGTACTACGCGCGCTACTGCTCCCCGGACTACGACAAGGGCATGCTGGATCCGGCGGCTGCCAACCACTGGCTGCCGGTGGATCAGTACATCGGCGGTATCGAACACGCCTGTATGCACCTGCTCTATGCCCGCTTCTTCCACAAGCTGCTGCGTGACGCGGGTCTGGTCAACAGCGACGAGCCGTTCAAGCGCCTGCTCTGCCAGGGCATGGTGCTGGCCGACGCCTTCTACTACAAAGACGAGAAAGGCGGCAACGTCTGGGTCAGCCCGACCGACGTCAAGGTAGAGCGTGACGAGAAGGGTCGCATCACCAAGGCCATCGACAACGAAGGTCGTGAGGTAATGCACTCCGGCATGACCAAGATGTCCAAGTCCAAGAACAACGGCATCGACCCGCAGCTGATGGTCGAGCGTTACGGCGCCGATACCGTCCGTCTGTTCATGATGTTCGCCTCTCCGGCCGAGATGACCCTGGAGTGGTCCGACTCCGGCGTAGAGGGCGCCCAGCGCTTCCTGCGTCGCCTGTGGCGCGTCACCTTCGAACACGTTTCCGGTGGCGCCGTTGCCGCACTGGATGTAGCTGCTCTCACCAACGAGCAGAAAGCGGTACGCCGTGAACTGCACAAGACCATCGCCAAGGTAAGCGATGACGTGGGTCGCCGTCAGACCTTCAACACCGCCATCGCCGCTATCATGGAGCTGATGAACAATCTGGCCAAGCTCGGCAACGACGAGCAGGACCGCGCCCTGATGCAGGAAGCGCTGGAAGCCGTGGTAGTCATGCTCTACCCCATCACCCCTCACATCGGCTTCGAGCTGTGGAAGATGCTGGGCAAGGGCGACGACATCGATCACGCAGCCTGGCCGGTGGCCGATGAAGCGGCCATGGTCGAGACCGAGAAGCTGGTGGTGGTGCAGATCAACGGCAAGATGCGCGGCAAACTGACCGTGCCGGCCGAGATCAGCCAGGCCGATGTCGAGAAGCTGGCGATGGCCGATGCCTCCGTGCAGAAGTTCACCGACGGGCTGACCGTGCGCAAGGTGATCTATGTACCTGGCAAGCTGCTCAATATTGTCGCTAACTGATCGGTTGCCAACTGATGTCATACCATTTGGCGACCTTGGCTGACTGTGTGGACACTCATGGGTAACGACTTACCGGCCCATGACAGCTCAACATTGTCGCTAACTAATTGGCTGCCAACTGATCATTGCCAATCTGTGACAGCAAACGGATGATAACGGCGGGCCCTGCGCCCGCCGCTTTCCCTTAATGCAAAGAGGATTTTCTATGGGCACCATCTTCACCCGCTGGATGGCCATCGTGCTGGCTGGTCTGCTGCTGCAAGGCTGCGGCTTTCACATGCGCGGCAACGGCATTCCGAGCGAGCTGATGACCATGAAGGTCGTGGGCGACAACAAGAGCGACTTCTACCGGATGGTTACCACCCGCCTGAAGGCCTCCGGCGTGACCCTGGCCGACAAGGAGGGCATTCCGGTGCTCACTCTGGGCGGCGTAGGCAGCACCAGTCAAGTCGCCTCGGTCAACGCGCTGGGGACGGACACCGAATATGTGCTGGGCTTTGGTACCCAGTTCACCATCTCGGTACCGGGCAAGCCGACTCAGGTCTTCCCCATCAACTTCAACCGCAGCTTCCTCAACAAGCCGGATGCAGCGCTCGCCTCCTCCCGTGAGCAGGAGCAGCTCAACCGCGAAATGCAGGAGCAGGCGGCCAATCAGGTGATCCGGCAGTTGAGTCAGGTCAGCTTCTGATGCGGATTTACCCGGAACAATTTGGTGACCACCTCAAAGCAGGGCTTCGGCCCTGCTATCTCGTTTTTGGCGACGAGCCCCTGCTGCGACTGGAGGCCATCGACGCCATCCGTCAGATCGCCCGCAAGCAGGGTTTCGATGAGCGCCACACCTTCGTGGTGGAACAGGGGCTGGACTGGAATCAGGTCTACGATGCCTGTCAGGCCATGAGCCTCTTCTCCGCCCGCCAGATCATCGAGCTGGAGCTGCCCGCCAAGGTGGACAAGGATCTCGCTGCCCGCATCAGCGAAATTGGCAAGCAGCTTCATCCCGACCTGCTGCTGGTGCTGAGTGGCGGTCGCCTCAACCAGACCCAGATGAAGGCAGCCTGGTTCGACAAGCTCTATCAGATTGGCACCTATGTGCCGGTCAACCACCCCGAGCCCAAGTTCTTCCCGCGCTGGATGAGTGCCCGCTTTGCGCGTTTCGGCCTCAAGGCGCTGCCGGATGCCATCAACTTCATGTGCCACTCCTACGAGGGCAACCTGCTGGCCGCCAGCCAGGAGATCGAGAAGCTGACCCTGCTCTCGCCGCCCCAGCCCATCAGCGTCACCTATCTGCAAGAGACCATTATCCGCCACGCCCACTTCACCCCGTTCCAGCTGGTCGATACCCTGCTGGAAGGCAAGGTGAACCGGGCCCAGCGCATTCTGGCCGCTCTGCGGGCCGAAGGTACCGAGCCAGGGATGCTGGCCTGGACCCTCTGCCGCGAGCTGGAGCAGCTGACCGAGCTGTCGTTGGCGATGCGCAACGGCCAGCCTCTGGGTGAGCACTTCAGCCGCCTGCGTATCTGGCAGAGCCGCCAACAGCTCATTCAGCAAGCACTGACCCGCCTGCCGTTTGCCAAGTTGCAGCAACTGTGGCAACTGATGGCCCTGCTGGACGATGCCCAGCGCCGCTTCGATACCGAACAGGCGTGGCTGATGCTGCAGACCATTGCCCTCGGCTTTCGTGATGGCACCCCGCTGCCGCTGGTGATGGAGAGCAGCCCGTGCTGAAGGCGCCCATTGGCCTGCTGGGGGGCACGTTCGATCCTATCCATATCGGCCATCTGCGCCCAGCCATCGAGGCGCGCGATGCCCTCGGGCTGGCCGAGATGCGGCTGATCCCGAACCATATCCCGCCCCACCGCGCCAATCCGTTCTGCTCCAGCGAACAGCGCCTTGCCATGGTCAAACTGGCGGCGGCAGAGAACCACCACTTTGTGGTAGATGAGCGGGAGCTGAGACGGGACAAGCCCTCTTACACCATCGATACCCTGATCGAGCTGCGTCATGAACTGCCCGATACGCCGCTCTGTTTTCTGATGGGGATGGATTCCCTGCTGAGCCTGCCAAGCTGGCACCGCTGGCAGGAGCTGCTCGACCATGCCCATCTGGTGGTGAGCGTACGGCCGGGCTGGCAACCGGAGTATCCGGCCGAAGTAGCGCAGCTGCTGGCGCGCCATCACACCACGGATGCCAACGCGCTGCATCAGCGTCTGGCCGGTCATATCTGGCTGGCGGACAACCAGCCCATCGAACTGTCAGCCACCCGACTGCGGGCCTTGCTGGATGCGGGGAAAGACACCCGCTACCTCTTGCCCGAGTCGGTTGCGCACTATATTCATCAACAGGGGCTCTACCGCGCCAACCGCCGCTAGCCCCTGTCGTAATCCCGCCCCGCCCGATGGGAAACGGGAGTGACCATGATATAATCCGCCGCCCTGACGCAAACGCTGCGCGCCGGAATACAGGAGAGACTCATTGCAAGGCCAAGAATTGCATGCCTTTATCATCGACAAGATCGATGACATGAAAGGCCGCGACATCATCACCCTCGATGTACGCGGCAAATCCAGCATTACTGACACCATGATCATCTGTTCCGGCAACTCCAGTCGTCACGTCAGCGCCATTGCCCACCATCTGGCCAGCGAGGCCCGCCACGCGGGTCTGGATCTACTGAGCGTGGAAGGGCAACTGAGCGGTGAATGGGTGCTGGTAGATATGGGCTCGGTGATCGTGCATGTGATGCAGGATGAACATCGTGACTTCTACCAACTGGAAAAGCTGTGGAGCGGTGCCGCTCAAATGAATACGCAATAAGAGCACAAGTGTAACGACCATGAAGATCCAGTTGATTGCGGTGGGCACCAAGATGCCCGCCTGGGTAGAGCATGGCTTCGAAGAGTATCGTCGCCGCTTCCCCAAAGACATGCCGTTTGAACTCGTCGAGATTGGCGCAGGCAAGCGGGGCAAAAATGCCGACATTCCCCGCATCCTGCAGAAGGAAGGGGAAGCCATGCTGGCGGCTGCGGGGCGCTCGCGCATCGTCACCCTCGACATTCCGGGCAAGCCCTGGACCACGGAGCAGCTGGCTACCCAGCTGGAGGCGTGGAAACTCGATGGCCGCGATGTCGCGCTGCTGGTAGGCGGGCCGGAAGGCTTGTCCCCCGAGTGCAAGGCTGCCGCCGAACAGAGCTGGTCACTGTCACCGCTCACCCTGCCCCATCCGCTGGTGCGGGTGCTGGTGGCAGAGAGCCTCTATCGGGCCTGGAGCATCACCACCAATCATCCGTATCATAGAGAGTGAGCCATGCGTCTCTGGAGTCTCACCTCTCATATTCACCCCTATCACAGAGAGTGAACAATGCAGTTCCTGCTCTTATTGCCCCCAAGGGTCTTGAGGTAAAGGCATGCTGAAACAACGCATCGAGATGCGCGATCACAGTGCCGAGGGCAATCTGTTCTTCCGGCGCACCCTGGTAGCCTACATCGGCATCGTCGTGCTGATGCTGGTGCTGCTGGGCAATCTCTATTATCTGCAGGTCGAGTCCTACGACACCTACCAGACGCGTTCCAACTCCAACCGCATCCGGGTAGTGCCGGTGGCGCCACCCCGGGGTCTCATCTACGACACCAACGGCGTGCTGCTGGCGGAGAACCGCCCTGTCTACAGTCTGGAAATCGTCCCGGAAGAGACTAGGGATCTTGAAAAAACCGCTGACCAGCTGATCGCCCTGCTGGGGCTGCCGGAAGGCACCAAGGAGAAGTTCCTCGCCGAAGTGAAACGCCAACGTCGCTTCAAGCCGGTCCCTCTCTACGAAAAGCTGACCGAATATCAGGTGGCACTCTTCTCGGTCAACCAGCACAACTATCCGGGAGCCAGTATCGAGGCTTACCTCAAGCGCTACTACCCGTTTGGCGACACCCTGACCCATGCGCTGGGTTATGTGGCCAAGATCAACACCCGCGACGTGGAGCGTCTCGAAAAAGAGGACAAACTCGCCAACTATGCCGCCACCAAGGATATCGGCAAGCAGGGGGTGGAGAAGTATTACGAGGATGAGCTGCACGGGGTGGCGGGTTATCAGGAGGTCGAGGTCAACAACCGCGGCCGGATTGTCCGCACCCTCAAGTTCCAGCCTCCGGTTCCGGGCAAGGATATCTACCTCAATATCGACGTCCGGATGCAGCTCAAGGCCCAGCAACTGCTGGCCGGCCAGCGCGGTGCCATCGTGATGATGGACCCGAAAACCGGCGCCATCCTGGCCCTGGAGTCGAGCCCCAGCTACGACCCCAACCTGTTCGTGACCGGTATCTCCAGCGCCAACTACTCGGCGCTGCTCAACGATCCGGCGCGGCCACTGGTGAATCGCACCACTCAGGGGATCTATGCCCCTGCCTCCACCGTCAAGCCCATGATGTCCATCATGGGTCTCAACGAGGGGGCCATCACCCCGGGCTACCGCTATTTCGGCGGCCCGAGCTTCTCCATTCCCGGTACCACCAAGAAGTTTCGCGACTGGCGCCGCTGGGGTCATGGCTGGCTCGATGTCTATCGCGCCATCGAGGTCTCGGCAGATACCTACTTCTACGATCTCGCCTATCGGGTCGGCATCGACAAGATCCACAGCTACATGACCAAGTTTGGCTTCGGTCAGTACACCGGGGTCGATCTCTATGAAGAGACCAAGGGTGTCATGCCGTCCCGTGACTGGAAGATGGCCCGCTGGCGCCAGCCCTGGTATCAGGGTGACACCATCTCTGTCGGTATCGGTCAGGGCTACTGGAGCGCGACACCGCTCCAGCTGGCCAAGGCGATCAGTATCCTGACCCAAAACGGCCACGACGTCACCCCGCACCTGCTCAAGAGCACCGCTTCCCAGGCGGGGGTGGTCGATGCCCCTATCAACCCCAATATCGCCCTCAAGCTCAAGAACGACAGCTTCTGGAAAGTGGCGCAGGATGGGATGTGGCGAGTCAACCATGGCAGTGAAGGCAGTGGCCGTCACTCGTTTGCCAAGGCGCCTTACTCCTCAGGCGGTAAATCGGGCACAGCCCAGGTAGTCGGTTTGAAGGAAAATCAGGTTTACAACATCAAGACTGTCAAGGCGGAGCATCGCGATAACGCTTTGTTCGTTGCTTATGCCCCCTTCGAGGCACCCAAAGCGGTGGTAGCTCTGGTACTGGAAAACTCCATCGGAGGTGGCGGTGGTCGAGCTGCATCGCCCATTGCACGCCAGATGCTGGATGCCTATCTGCTGCCCCCTGATCCGCAACTGCCACCGGCACCGGAAAAGCCGTCCCAACCGAGTGAGGTCGCTCCCAATGAGTAATTCTGCCCGCCAGCAGAGCATCTGGTACAAGCTGCATATCGACTTGCCCCTGCTGCTCGGTCTGCTGGCCGTGATGACCCTCTCCATGGTGGTGCTCTACTCCGCCTCCGGTCAGGATATGGACTCCATCGTGCGCCAGCTGGTGCGCGGCGGCCTCGCCTTTGCCCTGATGATCGGCCTGGCCCAGCTGCCCCCCTCCCTCTACGCCCGCTGGTCGGTGCCGCTGTTCGCCGTGGTGGTGCTGATGCTGATTGCTGTGGACGTGTTCGGCCACATCGGCAAGGGGGCCCAGCGCTGGCTCGATCTGGGCTTTATGAAGTTCCAGCCCTCCGAGGTGATGAAGCTCTCCATGCCGATGATGGTGGCTGCTTGGCTCAGTCGCCACTCGCTGCCACCCAAGTTCAGCCATGTGGTGATCGCCCTCATCATGGTGCTGCTGCCCACCCTGCTGATCGCCGCCCAGCCTGACCTTGGCACCTCCATTCTGGTGGCCGCCTCCGGCTTCTTCGTCATCTTCCTGGCGGGGCTCAGCTGGTGGCTGATCGGCTTGGCGGTCCTGCTGATGCTGGCCTTTATGCCGGTGCTCTGGTTCTTCCTGATGCACGACTACCAGCGCCAGCGGGTGCTGATGCTGCTCGACCCGGAGAAAGACCCGCTCGGCCGAGGCTACCACATCATCCAGTCCAAGATTGCTATCGGCTCCGGCGGCGTCTTTGGCAAGGGGTGGCTGCAAGGGACCCAGTCCCAGCTGGAGTTCCTGCCCGAGCGCCATACCGACTTCATCTTCGCAGTATTCAGCGAGGAGTTCGGTCTGGTAGGGGTTGCCCTGCTGCTGGTGCTCTACCTCTACGTCATCAGCCGCTGCCTGTTTATCTCGATGCAGGCCCAGAACAGCTTCGAGCGACTGCTGGGCGGCGCCATCACCCTCACCTTCTTCGTCTATGTGTTCGTCAACATGGGCATGGTGAGCGGCATCTTGCCGGTGGTAGGGGTGCCCCTGCCGCTGGTGAGCTATGGCGGCACCTCCATGGTGACCCTGATGGCCGGCTTTGGCATACTGATGTCCATCCAGACTCATAGAAGGCTGCTCGCCTGATGAAACGGGCCGGATTGCTGCTCTCTCTCGCCACCACGATGGCGACCGCCGCCGTGGCGCCGGATCGGTTGGCCCTGCTCGCCGAACAGCAGCAGGTGCCGCTGGCGGAGTTGCAGGCTGCCGTCGCCCGCGCCCAGTTACGGCAGGAGGTGCTCGACACCATCAGCAAGCCGTGGGAGGCCAAGCCCTGGCATCGCTACCGGCCGCTGTTCGTTACCCCAGATCGCATCCGTGATGGCCAGCAGTTCTGGCAGCAACATGCCGAGACACTGGCCCGCGCGGAGCAGACCTATCGGGTGCCCGCCTCGCTCATCGTGGCCATCATAGGGGTCGAGACCTTCTACGGTCGCCAGATGGGCCGTCATCCGGTGCTCGATAGCCTCTACACCCTGGGGTTCCACTACCCGGAGCGCAGTGACTTCTTTGCCAAGGAGTTTGCCCAGCTGGTGGTGCTGGCCAAAGAGGAAGGGTGGCAACTCGATGCCCTCAAGGGCTCCTATGCCGGCGCCATGGGGATGGGGCAGTTCATGCCCTCCAGCTACCGCCACTACGCCGTCGACTTTGACGGGGATGGCAAGCGGGATCTGTTTGCCAACCCGGTCGATGCCATCGGCAGCGTGGCCAACTATTTTGCCAGCCACCAGTGGCGCTGGGGCGAATCCGTGGTGGAACCGGCCCAGATCGGGTTGATGGCAGTCGAACCTCTACTCAGGCCTGAGCCCGAGTTAACACAACAGTGGTCAGAACTGGCGGCGGCAGGGATTGAGCTCGCCACGCCGCTGGCCCCGCAGACGCCGGTCAAGTTGCTGGCGTTTGCCCAAGCCGATGGACCGGAATACTGGGTCGCACGGCATAACTTTTATGTGATCACCCGTTACAATCGCAGCCCACTCTATGCGATGGCGGTGTATCAACTTAGCCAAGCCATTCAGGAAGCGTATGCATCTTCGTCACAAACTCCTCCCGCTCAGCCTGAGCTTGTTGCTGGCCGCCTGTAGCAGCCAGCCGGAACAGAGCGCCCCCGTAGAGCCGCAAGCACCGGTCAGCAAGCCACCCGTTATCGAGATCCCGCAAGCCACCGGCGCCATCCCACGCCCGGAGCCCCTGAGCGCGAGCGGCAACCGGGACTACTGGATTGGCAAACAGAAAAACGAGGTGTGGCGCGATATCAAGCACTATAGCGAAGAGGGCACAGCCAGCTGGCTGTCACCGGATCTGGATGGCCAGAAGACCGCCAACGGCGATGTGCTGGACAGCAAGCTGTTCAGCGCCGCCCATCGCAACCTGCCCATCCCGAGCTATGTGCGGGTCACCAATCTGGACAACGGGCTGGAGACCATAGTACGAGTCAACGATCGCGGCCCTTTCAACAGCCCTCACCTGATCGACCTCTCCTATGCGGCGGCCAAGCAGCTGGAGATGGTCGATAGCGGCACAGCTCGCGTTCGACTGGAGCTGATCAACGACACCCCGGACCAGATGGTGATCATGGAACCGATGAAGCCCATCGAGATGACCCCGACCACCCCGCCAGCAACGGCATCCAACACAGTGGCGCAAGATGGCTTCCTGGGTGAACCGACCGCACTGGCGATGGCCACTCCCGCTGCTGCCCCTGCTCCCGTCAAGGCGCCAGCGGCCAAGCCTGCCAAAGCGGCACCTGTCAAGCCAGCTCCGGCCAAGGCTGCAGCGCCCGCCAGCAGCGGTGATGGCAAGATGATCCAAGTACTGGCCAGCGGCTCCCGGGATCGGGCCGAGGCGATGGGCAAGGTGATGACCCAGCGCCATGGTGTGCCCTACCGGATTGAAGCCCATGGCGCCATCTTCCGGGTCTTGATCGGCCCGGTGGAGGCGGATAAACAAGCCGCACTGCTGGAAAAAGTACGGCAAGGGGGACTGGAACAGGCCTTTATCGTGCCCTGATCCCTCCTCTGACAGCGGCGGTGACCAATCTCCCGGCCCCGCCATCACGTCGCTTTATGGCGTGATGGCAGGGATTGATGGATAAAAAACCAGTCATGATCGCCATGTCGGACTATAACCTGCGGGCGCATCTGGTATAGTTAGGCCCGCATTTTATCCCCATCTGGCTCGCAGGAATTTCAAGATGTCCAAATTTGCCCGTTCAGTTCTTCTGGCCTCACTGATCAGCGTAACCGCTCAGGCCAATACGCCGGTGCCGACACCCACGCCGAACGCCAACCCAGTGGTGGTTCCCGCCGCGCCGGAGATCTCCGCCAAGGCCCATATCCTGATCGACTACTACTCCGGTCAGGTGCTGGCCGAGCAGAACGCCGACGAGCGTCTGCCCCCTGCCAGCCTGACCAAGATGATGACCTCCTACATCGTTGGCGACGAGCTGCACAAGGGGAACATCAAGGGCACCGACATGGTGACCATCAGCCAGAACGCCTGGTCCAAGAACTACTCAGACTCCTCCAAGATGTTTATCGAGGTGGGCAAGCAGGTCTCTGTCGATGACCTGAACAAGGGCATCATCATCCAGTCCGGCAACGATGCCTGCGTCGCCATGGCCGAACATCTGGCCGGCAGTACCGACTCCTTCGCCAGCCTGATGAATGCCTGGGCCGCCAAGCTCGGCATGAAGGACACCCAGTTCAAGAACCCCCACGGTCTGGATGAAGAGGGTCACTACAGTACAGCCCGTGATATGGCCCGCCTGGGTCAGGCACTGATCCATGATCAGCCGGAGGAGTACAAGATCTACTCCCAGAAATCCTTCGTCTTCAACGGTATCACCCAGCACAACCGCAACCGCCTGCTGTGGGATCAATCCCTGCAAGTGGATGGCATCAAGACCGGCCACGTCAGCCAGGTCGGCTATAACCTGGTCTCCTCTGCCACCAACAACGAAGGCATGCGCCTGATCGCCGTGGTACTGGGCGCCAGCAGCGAAGCCTCCCGCGCCGCCGAGAGCAAGAAACTGCTCACCTACGGCTTCCGCTTCTTCCAAAGCCTGACTCCATACAAGGCAGGCACCGAGCTGGTCACCCAGAAGATCTGGATGGGCGACAAGTCTGAAGTGAAACTGGGCGTCGACAAAGATGTCTCCGTGCTGGTCACTCGCGGTCAGGGCAACAACCTCAAGGCAGACTTCCAGCTCGACAGCGAGCTGAAAGCCCCGTTGGCCAAGGGTCAGCGCGTTGGTACCGTGTTCCTGAAGCAGGGTGACAAAGAGATCAAGCAGGTACCACTGGTCGCCCTGGAAGAGGTGCAAGAAGGTGGCTTGATGAGCCGTCTGTGGGACTACCTGGTACTGCTGGTCACCAGCTGGTTCAAGTAATCCGACGCACAATCCTCACCGAACAGCGGCGCCAACAGGCGCCGCTGCTGTCTGCGCCGGGCAAAGGCAGTGAATAACCCTGTAAACTGCAGGTTCCGCCTTACCCTGATTTGTGGTAAAAAGCAGCACTTCCATCCTTGTCTGACCGCTCCCGGCCTTGATCCCGGAGTGTACGGCGCCCATATAGGGTTTAGCCGCACCCATACAGACTTGAAATGGCGGCCTCCACGGGCCATCGGCCACTAGCCATCCAAGATGAAGTCATCATGCTGATGACGAAAAAGGTGAGTAAATGAATACCAAGTTTGATGAACTGCTGGAGTTTCCCTGCAAATTCCCGTTCAAGGTACTCGGCATCGCGGATCCTGCGTTGCCGGATATGGTGGTTGAAGTGCTGCAGCAGCATGCTCCGGGCACCTACAGCCCGACCGTCCAGCCCAGCTCCAAGGGCAACTATCACTCGGTTCGCGTGACCGTGACTGCCCAGAGCAAAGAGCACATCGAAGCGATGTACACTGCGCTTGGCAAGATCGAGCTGGTGAAATACGTACTGTAATTTCTCTCTCGCCCCGTTCTGCGGGGCGACTGTTTTTGGCCGCAGCACGCCACGAGGACACCATGTCATCCCAGATCCCCGCTCAGCACAGCCTGATAGTCAGGCAGCTGGGTCGCCGCCCCTACCAGCCGGTATGGGACGCCATGAAAGCCTTCACCGACAACCGCACCAGCGACACCCCGGACGAGTTCTGGGTGGTCGAACATGACCCCGTCTACACCCAGGGCCAGGCCGGCAAGGCCGAACACCTGCTCAATCCGGGCAATATCCCGGTGGTGCAGAGCGATCGCGGCGGTCAGGTGACCTATCACGGCCCGGGCCAGCTGGTGCTCTACGTCCTGGTGGATGTCCGCCGCTGCAAATTCTCGGTGCGCGAGCTGGTGACCGCGCTGGAAACAGCCATCATCAACACCCTGGCCAAAAGCAATATCCAGGCCTATGCCAAGGCAGATGCCCCCGGGGTCTATGTGAAAAATGACCTTGGCATGGAGGCCAAACTGGCCTCGCTGGGACTGCGCATCCGCAAGGGTTGCTCGTTCCACGGGCTGGCCCTCAACATCAACATGGACATGACCCCCTTCCTGCACATCAATCCGTGCGGCTATGCGGGCATGGCCATGACCCAGACCAGCGCCCTGGGCGGCCCGCAGAGCGTGGCCGAGGCGCAATCCATTCTGGTGGCCGAACTGGCCAGCCTGATTGGCTATCAGACAATAACAAACACCGAGAGTGAATCATGAGCAAACCCGTTCGTATGGAGCCGGGCGTCAAGCTGCGCGATGGCGACAAGATGGCCCTGATCCCGGTGAAATTCATGCCGGATCCCAACGAAGAAATCCTTCGCAAGCCGGACTGGATGCGGATCAAACTCCCCCCTTCCAGCCAGAAGATCGAACACATCAAGAGCACCTTGCGCAAGAACAAGCTGCACTCGGTCTGTGAAGAGGCTTCCTGCCCCAACCTGGCGGAGTGTTTCAACCACGGCACGGCCACCTTCATGATCATGGGCGCGATCTGCACCCGTCGCTGCCCCTTCTGCGACGTGGCCCACGGCCGCCCGCTGGCACTCGATCCGGAAGAACCGAAGAAGCTGGCGCTGACCATCAAGGAGATGAACCTCAAGTATGTGGTGATCACCTCGGTGGACCGCGACGATCTGCGCGACGGCGGTGCCCAGCACTTCGCCGACTGCATCCGCGAGATCCGCGAGCACAGCCCGCAGACCCGCATCGAGATCCTGACCCCGGACTTCCGTGGCCGGATGGAGCAGGCCCTTGAGGTGTTCCGCGAAACGCCGCCGGACGTCTTCAACCACAACCTGGAAACTGCGCCGCGCATGTATCGCGTCGCTCGCCCGGGTGCCGACTACAAGTGGTCGCTGGAGCTGCTGCGCCGTATCAAGGAGATGCACCCCCATGTACCGACCAAGTCCGGTCTGATGATGGGCCTTGGCGAGACCAACGAAGAGATCGTCGAGGTGCTCAAGGATCTACGCGCTCACGGCGTCAACATGCTGACCCTGGGTCAGTATCTGCAGCCAAGCCGCCACCACCTGCCGGTCAAGCGCTACGTGCCGCCAGCAGAGTTTGACGAGCTGAAAGATGTCGCCATGGAGCTGGGCTTTACCCACGCCGCCTGCGGTCCTTTCGTGCGCTCCTCCTATCACGCGGATCTGCAAGCCAAGGGCGAAGAGGTCAAGTAACCTCGCACGATAGAGCGGCCAGTAACCGCCACCCTCGCAATGAGAAAGAGCGCCTATTGGCGCTCTTTCTGTTGGTGTCACTGACCGTTGCAGCTTGATCTACTCATCAGCCGTGGTCGAAGACCCCCTGCTGATGCCAGCGTTGCAACTGGGCCAGCACCCGGGTCTCTCGCGCCGTCCACTGGGGACAGGGCCCCGCCAGCTGGGTCTTGTTGGTCTGCAGCGCTTCGTCGAGGGCAAACCAGCCGGGCACGAAGCCAAGGCGGATCTCGTAGGGCTGTGGCTGTGGCTCCACCAGTTGATCACCAATCCGGCACAAGTAGTAGAGCGAGCGGATGCAGTAGGCATCGAACCCCGGCTCGCGGGCGGCGCGGTATTCCCGGGTCTCGCCAAGCAGGGTCCCTACTTCCAGCAACTCGGCACCACACTCCTCCTTCAGCTCGCGGGCCAGCGCCACATGGTGGTTTTCCCCCGCTTCAACGCCGCCGCCAGGAAACATCAGATCACCGTTGACCCGGGAGTGAACCAGCAGCAACTCGTCGCCACGGAGTACTACGGCACGTACCGTAAGGCGTTCCAGGGTATGGCCATCGGTGATCACCTCGCCATGAACAAACGAGAGGGAAAAAGGTGCGGGCCAGCAGCTGGCCGGGGATAGTGCAATCATCAGAGCCTCAGTGCCGATAGCTGCCATGTTTCAGTTGATCGACTATTTCAGCCGCTCGCACGTCGTAGGCATCCTGATCTGTTTTGCTCAGGGTGTGATAAATACCAAAACGCCTGGCAGAGACCTCTGGCGCATCCTGAAAAGACTCACTCACCTTGCCCCACAGATAGGCCAGCCCGTACTGCTTCTGGCCCATATAGAGGGTGCTGAGGGAGGTGAGCAGGCGGCTGTTTATCTTGTCACCTTCCCGATAGAGGGAGAGACCGTGATGCATGATGGAAATAGCTTTCTCGGGGTCGCTCTTGGCGTAGGCTCCGCCTAGGGCCAGCTGAAGTTCCGGTTCGTCGAGCACCTTGTTACCTTCCAGCGCCATAAACTGCTGACGGGCCAGCTCGTTGGTGTTGTTGGTCCAGTGCCAGAGCAGCAAGTAGGGATCCTGCGAGTTGCGGGTGGCCACATCGAGCTGGGCCAGCTGTTCGCCAGCCGCCAGCATCCCCTCCACCCGTGGGCTCTTCTGCTCGCGGGCATTCTTATACTCGATGTTGGTAGAGCGCTCGGCACACTTAAGATAGCGCTCAAGGTTGCGCATCAGCTCGTACTTGCGCCGATCCGTTCTCTCCTCCTTGAGATAGAAGCGGCTGCGGATCACATCGGTACGCTCGTAGCGACACCAGCCATCGTCCACCAGATCCTGACAGAGCTCGGCATGGTTGCTGCAGATATTGTGGATCCGATCGTCATTGCAGCCAGCTACGGCAAGGCCGACTGAAAGCATGATGAAGGTCTGTCGCAGGAGGAAATTGGCCATGATTCACATCTTGTTGGTAACGCGGGTTGGTAACAACTGAAGCCTCTGTCGGCCACCACCGGCTAGCAAACCGGTTACATATCCATTACAATGCGCGCGCCATATAAGGCCGCGATTGCAGAATAATATAACGAAATATAGACCCCTACACTGATCTGCATTCGACGAATTTTCTATTTACACCAACAACGTGAAAGAAAGGATCTGGTCAATGACCCACGAGCACTACTTGCAAGCGTGGCAGGAGAGCCAGGAGCTCGCCGAAGCCATGCAACCCTTGATTGGTCGCCTCTACCGACAACAAGGGGTCGAGATCACCCTCTACGGCCGCCCACTGCAAAACGCCTCCACCATCGATATCCTCAAGGCCCACCGGGTCGTCCGCCGCCACCAGGGCGCTCCCCTCCCCATCCAGCAAAGCTTCCCCCTGCTTCAGGCCATCGTTGCCCTCAAACCCACCGCTGCCGAGGTAGACCTTGGCAAGCTGGCAGTCGGCTACTGGCAGGATCATCAGGATGAGGCGGGGATCGAGGACTATCTGCAAGCGCGACTGGCACCGGCCCTTGGCCGCAACCAGATGCCGCAGCCGACCGACGTGGTGCTCTACGGCTTTGGCCGTATCGGCCGCCTGCTGGCCCGCCTGCTGATCGAGCGTACCGGCGCCGCCAATCCGCTGCGCCTGCGCGCCATCGTGGTACGCGGTGGTCGCGACGGGGATCTGGAAAAACGCGCCAGCCTGCTGCGCCGCGACTCGGTACACGGCCCCTTCAACGGCTCCATCGAGGTGGATGTGGAGCGCAGCGCCATCATCGCCAACGGCACCTTCATTCAGGTGATCTACGCCAATAGCCCGGCTGACATCGACTACACAGCTTACGGCATTCACGATGCGCTGATCGTCGACAACACCGGGGTCTGGCGCGATGAGGCTGGCCTCTCCGAGCACCTGAAAGCGCGCGGTGCTGGCAAGGTGCTGCTGACCGCCCCCGGCAAGGGGGAGATGAAGAACGTGGTGTTCGGGGTCAACCATGAGGTGATAGGCCCGGATGACAGGATCATCTCCGCCGCCTCCTGTACCACCAACGCCATCACCCCGGTGCTCAAGGTAATGCAGGAGCGGTTCGGCATCCGCCACGGCCACGTGGAGACGGTCCACTCCTACACCAACGATCAGAACCTCATCGACAACTACCACAAAGGCGAGCGCCGCGGTCGCAGCGCGGCCCTCAATATGGTGATGACCAGCACCGGCGCCGCCAAGGCGGTGGCCAAGGCGCTGCCCGAGCTCAAGGGCAAGCTGACCGGCAACGCCATCCGGGTACCGACCCCCAACGTCTCGCTGGCGATTATCAATCTGTCGCTGGAGCAGGCCACCGATCGGGAGAGCCTCAACGCCTATCTGCAGCAGATGGCGCTAAGCTCGGCCCTCCATCGCCAGATCGACTTCAGCGCCAGCACCGAGCTGGTCTCCTCCGACATGGTAGGTTCCCGTTATGCGGGCATCGTCGACTCCCAGGCGACCATCGCCGAGGGGGATCACTGCGTGCTCTACGTATGGTATGACAACGAGTTCGGGTACAGTTGTCAGGTAGTGAGGGTGATGGAGCAGATGGCTGGCGTAGTCCGCCAGGATCTACCTGCATAGACCCCGATAGGGTTTACCTGCACAGCCCGCCAGGATCTGCCGGGCTGACCCCGCAGTTTATGGCTCAATAGTTCAAGGAGAGGTCGAATGTCGTTTCAACAGGGTGAGTTTTTGCAAGCAATCAGGCAGATGCCCGCAGAGGTGTACGAGCGGCTCAAGACCGCAGTCGAGCTGGGCAAGTGGCCCGATGGCAAGCCCCTCACCGACGAGCAGAAGGCCACCTCCCTGCAAGCCGTGATGGCCTGGCAGGCGATGCACATCGACAATCCCGAGCACATGAACATAGGTCGTGACGGCGAGATCGTGATGAAGAGCAAGAGCGAGCTCAAGCGTCAGTATCGCGACGAGGAAGAGATAGTGCGGGTCGACCTCAACCACTGAACCTGACCCGGCAGGCCGCTCGCGGCGGCCACAACAGAGAGGGGAGCCATGATGGCTCCCCTCTTTTCCTATCTATGCAGGATGACTCATCCCCCTCATCCCCAGCCCTTCTCCCGCCAGGGGGAGAAGGGAGCAGGCTCGCACCTGCGAACAGTGAACGGGCCACCTGCCGGCGATCTTCATGGCAAACCTCGCCACCTCGATCTATCCCCTCTCCCCCATGGTAGGGAGGTCAGAAGCTGTTCACGACCTGTCGCGAGAAGGCGTCAGCAAGGTGAAGAGCAGCGCAGGAACCGGAGTGTATACGCATACATGAGGATTCCGAGCAGCACATGAGCCTTGATCACGGCTTCGCAGTAAGGTCATGGACAGTTTCTCAGGGGGTAAGCTCACCACGCAGGGATTGTTGCATCAACTCGCGAATGCGGTGGGAGGGCAAGTCCTGGCTCAGCAGGAAGTGCAGCTTGGTGAGCGCCGCTTCGGCGGTCATATCAAAGCCCGAGATCACCCCGGCCCGCGACAGGGCGTTGCCGGTGGCATAGCCCCCCATATTGACCTTGCCGTGCAGGCACTGGCTCAGGTTGACGATGATGACGCCGCGGGCCGAAGCCTCGGAGAGCAGCGCCAGCATGGCCGGGTTTTGCGGCGCATTGCCGACCCCGAACGACAGCAGGATCAGCGCCTTCACCGGCTGTTGCAGGATGTTGGCGATCACCTCGCTGGAGATCCCCGGATAGAGGGTCACCACGCCGATGGGCTGGGGGGTGATGTCGTGCAGCACCAGCGGCCGCGCGGAGGGCACGCCCAGCTCGCCCGCCTCCAGCGAGATGGCGATCCCGGCATTGAGCAGCGGCGGATAGTTGGGGGAGTCGAAGGCGTGGAAGCCGTCTGCATGCACCTTCTTGCTGCGGTTGCCGCGATAGAGCTGGTTGTTGAAGAACAGCGTCACCTCGTGGATCGGGTAGTTGGCCGCGATATAGAGGGCGTTGAGCAGATTCTGCTGACCGTCGGAGCGCAACTCGGCCAACGGGATCTGGGAGCCGGTGATGATGACCGGCTTGTGCAGATCTTCCAGCATGAAGGAGAGCGCCGAGGCGGTGAACGACATGGTGTCGGTGCCGTGCAGGATCACGAAACCATCGTATTTCTCGTAGTTGTCGCGAATATCCTCGGCGATGCGCTGCCAATCCGCCGGGGTCATGTCGGAGGAGTCGATGAGGGGCGCATATTCGTGGATATGGTAATCCGGCATCTCGGGGCGGTGGAACTCGGGCATCCGCGCCAGACAGTCTTCCATAAAGCCCGCCATCGGCACGTAGCCGTGATCGGAACGCTGCATCCCAATGGTGCCGCCTGTGTAGGCAATGTAGATAGACTTCTTCACACCCTCTCCTCTTGATGAAGTGAACACCGCCGGAACATGAACCATGTCGGGGTGAACCACAATGTCAACGCCCGCCAGCGCCTCTGCGTGCAGCGGAAACCGGCGAATTATAGAGACTGGCGCCCCAAATGACAGCCGTTCCATGCACCCTTTTCGGCTTTTCTGCCCTCTACCTACATAGTGCTAAATGTCACAATAAACCACTAAAACGAGCATTAATACGACAAAGATGGAATTAAACGATGCTTTTTGCTACAATCCGCCGGATTTTACTAAAATCTCATCTGGATGCCTGAGCATTTCAGGCCCGCACAAGCCCCATCTTTCCTGGGGCGGGGAGATGTTTCCCCTTCTTTGTTGGCGCATGAGCCACACTGTTTTCATCCCGGCTGAATCTGTAAGTCTTTTGCTATGAAAGACACAGCCAATCAACATGGGAGTACTGAATGTTACAACTTGATTCCTACGCAACGCTGGTCGCTGCCACTCTGGTATTGCTGCTTGGCCGGGTGTTGGTTACCCGAGTCGGGCTGCTGCGTACCTTCAACATCCCCAAACCGGTAGCCGGCGGCCTGGTGGTCGCGCTGGTACTGCTGCTGCTGCGCTCCACCCTGCAGATGGAGCTGCAATTTGATACCAGCCTGCAAACCCCGCTGATGCTGGCCTTCTTCGCCTCCATCGGTCTCTCCGCCGATCTCGCCAGCCTGAAACGCGGCGGCAAGGCGGTGGTTACCTTCCTGATGGTGGTCACCGGCCTGCTGCTGGTGCAGAACAGTCTGGGTGTCGGTCTGGCGACCCTGCTCGGTCTGGATCCCCATATGGGGCTGCTGGCCGGCTCCATCACTCTCTCCGGCGGCCACGGCACCGGGGCGGCCTGGAGTGCCACCTTCTCCGAGAAATACGGCGTGCAATCCGCTGCCGAACTCGCCATCGCCTGCGCCACCTTCGGTCTGGTGCTGGGCGGCCTGATCGGCGGCCCGGTGGCTCGCTATCTGGTGAAGAAAGTGCAGGTGCCCGGTGAGGAGCACAATCAGGATGAGGCCCCCCAGGGCTTCGAAATGCCAGATATGGAGCGCCCCCTCACCACTTTCAGCGTTATCGAAACGCTGGCATTGATAGCCATCAGCCTCAAGGGTGGCGAGCTGCTCTCGGCCTCTCTCAAAGGGGGCGCCTTCGAGCTGCCGATCTTTGTCTGCGTGCTGTTTGTCGGCGTGCTGCTGCGCAACGTCCTGACCCTGCTGAACTGGCATGAGGTGAGCGATCGCGAGGTCTCCCTGCTGGGCAACGTCAGCCTGTCGCTGTTCCTCGCCATGGCACTGATGAGCCTGAAATTGTGGGATCTGGCCAGCCTGGCCCTGCCCATCTTCATTCTGCTGGCCGCCCAGACCGTGGCAATGGCGCTCTACGCCATCTTCGTCACCTTCCGGGTCATGGGCAGCAACTATGATGCAGCCGTGCTGGCGGCAGGTCACTGCGGCTTTGGCCTCGGGGCCACCCCGACCGCCATCGCCAACATGCAGGCCATCACCCAGCGCTTCGGACCCTCCCACCTGGCGTTTCTGGTGGTGCCCATGGTGGGCGCCTTCTTTATCGACATCATCAACGCCATGGTGATCAAGCTGTTTATGGCGATGCCATTCCTGTAATTCCCTTTCCGTCAGACGTATATGATCAGAGCCCACCTTTCGGTGGGCTCTTTGTTTGTTATCGACTCGCCAGGTGACGCAGGCAGAGCCGGGGCTCGTATCCGCCACCAGGGTGACCCGCGAGCAACCCGGAATCCCTATATCCCGCACTTCCCCGAACAACAAAAAGCCCCGCACTCGACAGAGGGCGGGGCTTTTTTATCTCAGCCGGAACAGGCCGAGAGTTGCACCTTACAGGATAAAGGTCGACACCTGCTGGTTAAGGTCAGCTGCCCGTCCCTTGAGACTCTGGGCCTGATCCAGATCGCGCATGGCGGCGGCGGTGATCTCGTCACTCACATCCTTGATGGCGGTGGTGTTCTGGGTGATCTCGCCGGTCACCTGGGTCTGCTCCTCAGCGGCAGTGGCGATCTGGCCCGCCATGTCGGAGATGAGGGAGATGGCACTGGTGATCTCTTCCAGTGCGCGCACCGCCTGATCCGCATCCTGCACGCTGTTGTCCGCCAGCCCCTGACTGGTCTGCATCAGGCTCACCGCGCGGGCGGTGGTCTGTTGCAGGGTCTCGATGGTGGACTGGATCTGCTGGGTGGAGTCCTGAGTACGGCGAGACAGTACCCGCACCTCGTCAGCCACCACCGCAAAACCACGACCCTGCTCACCGGCGCGGGCCGCTTCAATGGCCGCGTTCAACGCCAGCAGGTTGGTCTGCTCGGCAATCCCCTGAATGGTGGAGAGGATGCTGGTGATGGCCTGCGCGTGACGGCTCAGCTCGCCGATCACCTCGGTCGCCTGCCCCACCTCTTCAGCCAGACCATTGATGGACTGGCGGGTCTTGTTCACCAGCATCTTGCCCTGCTCACTGCTCTGGGCAGATTGCTGGGCAGCGGCGGCGGTGTTCTCGGCGTTGCCGGCGATCTCCATGGTGGCGCTCGCCATCTCGGTGACCGCAGTGGCGACCATGGTCACCTCCTGCTGCTGACGCTGCAGCTCGTCCACCGCGGCCTGGTTGGTCACCAGACTGCGCTCGGCATCGGCGTTCAGCTCGTTGGCCAGCTGGCGGATATTACCGATCAGCTGGTGCTGGCTGCCGACGAAGCGGTTGAAGCTGTTCGCCAGCTGACCCACTTCATCGTTGGCATCGATCTTGATGCGCTGGGTCAGATCGCCGTTACCATCGGCAATGCGTGCCAGTGCCTGGGAGACCTTGCTGAGCGGGCCCAGCAGCATGCTGACCAGCCAGGAGATAGCGAGGATACTGCCCACCAGCACCAGCAGCGCCATGCCCAGCTGGGTCATCAGCAGGGAGGAGAGCGGCGCTTCCAGCGCGGCCTTGTCCAGCACCAACACGAGTTCCCAGTCGGTGTCGGGGATATCGACCGCCCACAGCAGCTTGTCACGTCCTTCGTTGTCGAAGTAGGCCGCCACCAGACCGTTGCTGGCCTTGCTCTGCTCGATCAGCGCATTGGTCAGATCGTTGTCGATCTCGGTGGCCGGTTTCATCGCCTTGGCGGCATCCTTGTAGGCGATGATGGTGCCGTCTTTGTGCATCATGATGGCAAAACCATCGGCCGGCAGCTTCATCTTGGTGACGTCCTCCACCAGCGAGGCGATGGAGAGGTCACCACCGACTACCCCGCCAGAAACCGGCTGGGCCAGGGTCACCACCATGATGTTGTAAGCCACGTCGAGATAGGGCTTGGTGACAATCAGGCCGCCCTTGCCCATTGCTTCCTGATACCAACCACGGGAGCGCGGGTCGTAGCCATCGCGGTTGATGGAGGGATCGGAGTCATTCATCTTGCCGCTGCTCTCACCGAAATAGGTGAGCTGGAAACGGCCGGAAACTTGTGCCTGTTGCAAGGCATTGAGGGGGTCGACACCGGCCTTGTTGCCAAGCGCCTGAATGACGTCGCGACGGGCGGCGAGCCAGTCGCTGACACGCTCGGCCTGCTGGGTGCCCAACCGCTGCAACTGCTCCTGGCTGCCTTGCAGCAACAGACTCTTCTGGCTGCTATAGCTCTGCCAGGAGAGCAACGAGATCACCAGCGAAAGGGCGATCACCACTGACAACAGTATCTTCTGCTTGAGTGACAGGTTTTTCATCATGTGTTCTTCTTATTGAGGTGAGGAGCGGGTTTTTCCCTAAATTGCACAACACTACACGTAGTCATTAGCGACCCGAATGGCCAAAACTGAACCTGAAAATGGGTCGGCGGGCGATATTTTCTACCGAGGTGGAGAAAAGTGCACCAGAAATTGACGGCATGAGCCGCACAAGCCAAGGCAACCCTGTTTATTCCTTCCACAATTGGCTAGAATATCCCGTTTTTAAATCACATCGACCCTGAGAGTTTTCACGATGTTCGAAGTTAATCCCGTATTAAATAAACTTAAGGAGCTGTCTGAGCGGACCGAGCTTCTTAGGGGGTACCTTTGACTATGACGCCAAGAAAGAGCGTCTAGAAGAGGTCAACGCCGAGCTGGAACAGCCGGACGTATGGAATGAACCCGAGCGCGCACAGGCGCTGGGCAAAGAGCGCGTCGCGCTGGAAAACGTGGTCGGCACCATCGACACCCTGACCCAGGGCGTGGATGACGTCGAGATGCTGGTGAGCCTGGCCGTGGAAGGAGAAGACGAAGAGACCTTCAACGAAGCTATCGCCGAATCCGAGCAACTGGAAGCCAAGCTGGTGGACCTCGAGTTCCGCCGCATGTTCTCCGGCCAGCACGACGGCTCCGACTGCTATATCGATATTCAATCCGGCTCCGGTGGTACCGAAGCGCAGGATTGGGCCAACATGGTGCTGCGCATGTACCTGCGCTGGGGCGATGCCCACGGCTACAAGCCCGAGCTGATTGAATGCTCCGAAGGCGACGTGGCTGGTATCAAATCCGCCACCATCAAGTTCACCGGCGAATATGCATTCGGCTGGCTGCGTACCGAAACCGGCGTACACCGTCTGGTTCGCAAGTCTCCGTTCGATTCCGGTGGCCGCCGTCACACCTCCTTCTGTTCTGTGTTCGTCTACCCCGAGATCGACGACGATATCGATATCGAGATCAACCCGGCGGATCTGCGGATCGACGTCTACCGTGCCTCCGGTGCCGGTGGTCAGCACGTTAACCGAACCGAATCCGCGGTACGTATTACCCACGTTCCGACCGGTGTCGTGGTACAGTGCCAGAACGACCGTTCCCAGCACAAAAACAAAGACCAGTGTATGAAGCAGCTGAAAGCCAAGCTCTACGAGCTGGAAATTCAGAAGCAGAACGCTGAGAAACAAGCCCTGGAAGAGACCAAGTCTGATATCGGTTGGGGCAGCCAGATCCGTTCCTATGTGCTGGATGACTCCCGTATCAAGGATCTGCGCACCGGCGTCGAAACCCGTAATACCCAATCGGTGCTCGACGGTGACTTGGACAAGTTTATCGAAGCCAGCCTGAAATCAGGTCTGTAAACAAGCAGGAATCACCATGTCTGAACAAACCATCACTCCGGAAGTCGACCAAACTCTCGAACTCAACAACGAGATGACCGAGCGTCGTTCCAAGCTGGCCGCCCTGCGCGCCCAGGGTAATCCTTTCCCCAACGACTTCCGTCGCGACAGCCTCTCTGGCGATCTGCACGCAGAGTTCGACGACAAAAGCGCCGAGGAGCTGACGAGCCTGGGTAAACGGGTGAAGATTGCCGGTCGCATCATGACCCGCCGGATCATGGGCAAGGCTTCTTTCGCCACCCTGCAGGACATGGCCGGCAAGATCCAGGTCTACGTCACCCGTGACGACCTGCCGGAAGGTTTCTACAACGAGCAGTTCAAGAAGTGGGATCTGGGCGACATCGTGGGTGTCGAAGGTACCCTGTTCAAGACCCAGACCGGTGAGCTCTCCGTTCACGTTTCCGATATCCGCCTGCTGACCAAGGCGCTGCGTCCGCTGCCCGAGAAGCACAAAGGCCTGACCGACCAGGAAGCTCGCTGCCGCCAGCGCTACCTGGATCTGATCGCCAACGAAGAGTCCCGCAAGACCTTCATGATCCGCACCCAGGTGGTTGCCGGTATCCGTAAATTCTTCAATGAAAAGCGCTTCATGGAAGTGGAAACCCCGATGATGCAAGTCATCCCGGGTGGTGCCTCCGCGCGTCCGTTCGTCACTCACCACAATGCGCTGGACATCGATATGTACCTGCGTATCGCTCCGGAGCTCTACCTGAAGCGTCTGGTGGTCGGTGGTTTCGAGCGTGTCTACGAGATCAACCGCAACTTCCGTAACGAAGGTATCTCGGTTCGTCACAACCCCGAGTTCACCATGATCGAGTTCTACATGGCCTACGCCGACTACATCGATCTGATGGACCTGACCGAAGAGCTGCTGCGTACCCTGGCGCAGGACATTCTGGGCGACACCAAGATCCGTTACGCCAAAGAGGGCGAAGAGGGTCTGACCATCGATTTCGGTCAGCCGTTCCAGCGCCTCACCATGGTCGAGTCCATCCTGAAGTTCAACCCGGATGTAACCCTGGACGATCTGGCTACCCTCGAGAGCGCCAAGGCCGTTGCCAAGCGTCTGCACATCGATCTGATGAAGGGATGGGAACTGGGCCACGTGATCACCGCGATCTTCGAAGAGACCGTGGAGCACATGCTGCTGCAACCGACCTTCATCACCGAGTACCCGGCTGCCGTTTCTCCGCTGGCCCGCCGCAACGACGTGAACCCGGACGTAACCGACCGCTTCGAGTTCTTCATCGGTGGCCGCGAGCTGGCCAACGGCTTCTCCGAGCTGAACGATGCAGAAGATCAGGCCAAGCGCTTCCAGGATCAGGTTGATCAGAAAGAAGCAGGCGACGACGAAGCCATGTTCTACGACGCCGACTTCGTCACCGCACTGGAACACGGCCTGCCGCCGACTGCCGGTCAGGGTATCGGTATCGACCGTCTGGTCATGCTGTTCACCAACAGCCACACCATCCGCGACGTCATTCTGTTCCCGGCCCTGCGTCCGCAAAAGTAAGAGCCGCAGAAACAGGGCCACAGCAGCACAGCTGCCGTCCATGACAGTCAAAACGCCCCGCAACCACGGGGCGTTTTTTATGGCGGACACAAACCAGTGGCGAACCTTTAATACGCCGCCGACTTGCCACTTGTCAGGCCGGTGGCAGCAGCCACTCCCCCTGCCACAATGTGACGGCCTGACCGGCAATCAGTACCCGATCCTCCTGCAGTTCAAGCCGCAACTCACCACCACGGGCCGAAATCTGACGGGCCCGCAGTTGCCGTTTACCAAACCGTTCAGCCCAAAAGGACGCCAGAGCGCAGTGGTTGGAACCAGTAACCGGATCCTCATCGACGCCCACCCAAGGGGCGAAATATCGGGAGACAAAGTCATGGTTCGAGTCGTTTGAGGGCGCCGTCACTATCACCCCCCGTCCCGGCAGGGCGCGCAGGGCATGGAAATCAGGCGAAATAGCGCGGATCTCCTCTTCACTTGCCAGCTCCAGCAAGAACTTGGCCCCGACCGCCAAGGTCTGTCGTGGCTGGCAACCAAGCGCGGCAGCATAGGCGGGATCCAGCGTCAGTGGCGTCAACGCGATACGTGGAAAATCGAGCCAAATCCACTCCCCTTCGCGCCGGGCCAGCAGCTCACCACTACGGGTCTCGAAGCGGATAGTCTCGTGTGCAGCGACCGCTCCTGTCTGCCACAACACATGAGCAGCCGCCAAGGTGCCATGACCGCAGAGATCAACCTCGACTTTCGGCGTGAACCAGCGTAACTGGTAATGGGCCCTGCCAAGTTGCACCAGAAAGGCCGTCTCGGAGAGATTGAACTCGGCCGCCATCGCCAACTGGCTGGCATCAGGCAGGGCTGCTCCCAATACGACCACCGCGGGATTGCCACCAAGGGGCTGCTGACTGAACGCATTGACATGAAACAATCGGATATTCGACATGGCACTTCCTGTGTTATCAAGTGGCTCTCATTTAACGCTCTTTATACCACGCCCCTCTTTTGCTGCGGGAACAGGCGTACCTCTGCCCCTTTAATGCATTAATAGAATAAAGAAGACATTTTTATTCTTTGTTGTTATCCAACACGCCCTTTAATCTGGCCAAAAATCAGACCATGGAAGACGCGTGTGATGCAATTGAAGGATTCCCCATTCAACCTCTCCCCCCTCTCTGACGAGCAGCAACGTCAGCTGGGCCAGGTACTCTCGACCCTCAATACCCAGCAACTGGCCTGGGTGAGCGGATATCTCTACGGCCTCTCCCAGAGTGGTCACCAGAACGTTGCTGCCAGCGCCGCCGTGGCTGCGCCCAGCGGCAGCCTGACCATTCTCTACGGCTCCCAGACCGGCAACGCCAAAGGCGTCGCTACTGCCATCAAGGCGCAGGCCGAAGCCCGTGGTCTACCGGCCACCCTAGCGTCGATGGCCGACTACAAACCCAAGCAGCTCAAGAAAGAAAGCCATCTGCTGGTGGTAGTGAGCACTTACGGGGAGGGTGAACCGCCGGAGAGCGCAGTCGATCTGTTCGAGCAGCTTAAAAAAGGCAAGATCGGCAAGCTGGACGGCCTCAAGTTCGCGGTGCTGGGGCTGGGTGACAGCTCCTACGAATTTTTCTGCCAGACCGGCAAAGATTTTGACAACTTCCTCGCCACCGCTGGAGCCGAGCGCATTTATGAGCTCGCCAGCCTCGATGTGGATTATCAGGATGCAGCCAAGTCGTGGGGCGAACAAGCGCTCAACGCCATTGCCACGACCCTCTCTACCGGTGCTGCCAGCAACAGCGTAGCCAGCGCGGTGCAGCAGGCGGTTGGCCACAGCCAGTACAGCAAGGAGAACCCCTTCCCTGCCCGCCTGTCGGTCAATCAGAAGATCACAGGCCGGGATTCCACCAAGGATATCCGCCATATCGAAATCAATCTGGCCGACTCCGGCCTCACCTATCAGCCGGGGGATGCCCTCGGTGTCTGGTTCGACAATGACGCCGAACTGGTGGGCGAAGTGCTGGCCCTGACCGGCCTCTCTGGCGATGAAGCCACGGCTCACGGCACCTTGCACGCCGCACTGACCGGTCACTTCGAACTGACCCGGCTGCACGGCGGCTTTATCACAGGGCTCGCTGACATATCGGACAACGCGGCGCTGAAAGACTTGGCCGGTGACCAGGCCCAGGTCAATGCACTGGTCGCCTCTGCCCAAGTGGTGGATGTGCTGAAACGCTTCCCGACCGCGCTCACGGCCGAGCAGCTGGTTGGCCTGCTGCGACCCCTCACCCCGCGCCTCTACTCCATCGCCTCCGCCCAGAGCGAAGTGGAAGAGGAGGTGCACCTGACCGTCGGCGTGGTGCGTTACCCGCAAGAAGATGGCACTGTGCGCTCTGGCGCCGCCTCCTCCTATCTGGCGGATCGGCTGATTGAGGATGGCGAGGTGCGGGTGTTTGTCGAGCACAACGACAACTTCCGCCTGCCTGCCAACCCAGATACCCCCGTCATCATGGTGGGCCCGGGCACCGGCATCGCCCCGTTCCGCGCCTTTATGCAGGAGCGGGAAGCTCAGGGCGCGGAAGGCAAGAACTGGCTCTTCTTCGGCAACCCCCACTTTACCCAGGATTTCCTCTATCAGGTGGAGTGGCAGCGTTATGTGAAATCGGGGCTGCTGTCGAAGATCTCGCTAGCCTTCAGCCGGGATCAGGCCAACAAGATTTATGTGCAGGACCGCCTGCGCGAGGCAGGGCTTGAGCTCTACCAGTGGCTGGAAGCAGGCGCTCACTTCTATGTGTGTGGCGACGCCAACAAAATGGCCAAGGATGTGCAGGAGGCCCTGCTGGATGTAATTGCCGAACACGGCCACAAGAGCCGTGAGGAAGCAGAAGAGTATTTGAGCGAATTGCGTCGTGCCAAACGTTATCAAAGGGATGTCTATTGATGAGCAAACAACCTCTTTCTCACCCAAAAGCGGGACCGGTCGAAGGGCCGCTGGCCGACAACGAGCGCCTCAAGCGCGAGAGCAACTTCCTGCGCGGCACCATAGAGCAAGATCTGCAGGACCCGCTCACCGGCGGCTTTAACGGCGACAACTTCCAGCTGATCCGCTTTCACGGCATGTACCAGCAGGATGACCGCGACATCCGCCCGGAGCGCGCCGCCCAGAAGCTGGAGCCGCTGCACAACGTCATGCTGCGTGCCCGGCTGCCGGGTGGGATCATCACCCCGGCCCAGTGGCAGATCATCGACAAGTTCGCCGAAGAGCACAGCCTCTACGGCAGCATCCGCCTGACCACCCGTCAGACCTTCCAGTTCCACGGGGTATTGAAGCGCGACATCAAGCTGATGCACCAGACCCTCAACAGCACCGGCATCGATTCCATCGCCACCGCCGGCGATGTGAACCGCAACGTGCTCTGCACCAGCAACCCGGTGGAGTCCGAGCTGCATCAGGAGGCCTACGAGTGGGCCAAGAAGATATCCGAACACTTGCTGCCCAAGACCCGCGCCTACGTGGAAATCTGGCTGGACGGTGAAAAACTGGGGCAGGATGAGGAGCCGATCCTGGGGTCCAACTACCTGCCGCGCAAATTCAAGACGACCGTGGTGATCCCGCCTCACAACGACGTGGATATCCACGCCAACGATCTCAACTTCGTGGCGATTGCCGAAGGTGGCAAGCTGGTTGGCTTCAACGTGCTGGTGGGCGGGGGCCTCGCCATGACCCACGGCGACACCAGCACCTACCCGCGCAAGGCGAGCGACTTTGGCTTTATTCCGCTCTCCCACGTACTGGAGGTGGCGGCCGCCGTGGTCAGCACCCAGCGCGACTGGGGCAACCGGGTCAACCGCAAGAACGCCAAGACCAAGTACACCCTTGAACGGGTTGGCGTCGAAGCCTTCAAGGCCGAGGTGGAGAGCCGCGCTGGCATCCAGTTCGGGCCGGTTCGCCCCTATGAGTTCACCAGCCGTGGCGATCGCTTTGGTTGGGTCGAGGGGATCGACGGCAAGCACCACCTCACCCTGTTTATCGAGAATGGCCGCCTGCTGGACTTCCCGGGCAAGCCGCTCAAAACCGGCATGCTGGAGATCGCCAAGGTGCATCAGGGGGATTTTCGCCTGACCGCCAACCAGAACCTGATCATCGCCGGGGTGCCTGCCAGCGAGAAGGCCCGCATCGAAGGGCTGGCACGCCAATACGGCCTGCTGGATGACGGCGTAAGCGAGCAGCGCAAGCAGTCCATGGCTTGTGTGGCACTGCCTACCTGCCCGCTGGCGATGGCTGAAGCGGAGCGCATGCTGCCAGCATTTGTCACCGACATCGAGGGCTTGCTAACCAAACATGGGCTGGCGGATGACGCCATCATCTTCCGGGTCACCGGTTGCCCCAACGGCTGCGGCCGCGCCATGCTGGCGGAAGTAGGTCTGGTGGGCAAGGCGCCCGGCCGCTACAACCTCCATCTGGGGGGCAACCTGGAGGGCACCCGCATTCCGCGCCTGCACCTCGAGAACATCACCGAGCAGCAGATTTTGGCCGAACTGGACGCGTTGATCGGCCGCTGGGCCACCGAGCGAAATCAGGGTGAGTGCTTCGGCGACTTCGTGATCCGGGTTGGGGTAATTGCCCCCGTTGTCGATTCTGCGAGGGACTTCTATGCCGCTTAATCTGCCGCTTAATGTCACTGAAGATGGCCGCCTTGACCTGCAGGCGCTGCTAGCCCTCGGCCGTGAGGAGCAAGTCGAGGCACTGGCGCCCCTCAACCGGGAGCTGGATACCATGAGCGCCCCCGAGCGCGTGCGCTGGGCCCTGGCCAATCTGCCGGGGGAGCATGTGCTCTCATCCAGCTTCGGCATTCAGGCGGCGCTGATGCTCCATCTGGTAAGCCGCGAGCGGGCCGACGTGCCGGTAGTGCTGACCGATACCGGTTATCTGTTCCCGGAGACCTACCGTTTCATCGACGAGTTGACCGAGCGCCTCGCGCTCAACTTGAAGAGCTACCGGGCCGAGCTCAGCCCTGCCTGGCAGGAGGCGCGCTTCGGTCTCCTGTGGGAGCAGGGGGTGGAGGGGATCACCCGCTACAACCAGCTCAACAAGGTGGAGCCGATGGACCGCGCCCTGCGTGAACTGGGGGCCCAGACCTGGTTCTCCGGCCTGCGCCGGGAGCAGTCCGGCAGCCGTGGCAAGCTGCCGGTGCTGGGCATCCAGCGCGGCCGCTTCAAGTTCCTACCGGTGATCGACTGGAGCAACAAGGATGTCTTCTACTACTTCAAGGAGTTCGACCTCCCCTACCACCCGTTGTGGGAGCAGGGTTATCTCTCGGTGGGCGATGTCCACACCACCGCCAAGTGGGAGCCCGGCATGAGCGAGGAGCAGACCCGCTTCTTCGGCCTCAAGCGCGAGTGCGGTTTGCACGAGGAAAATGGCGAGAACGACGGCTCAGGCATCTGAGCCAGGCTGTCCACCCGCACGGCTTTCATAAAAAAACGCCCGGCAACAGCCGGGCGTTTTAATTTGCGCAAAAGGGTGGCATTCCACCCCTCATTACTTGGCGGCGCGCGCCTGGGTCAGCCAGTCGTTCACCAGCACCTCGTGGCCCTTGAGCCAGGCGTCGGCGTGACGCTCCACATCCGCCGGCTTGTTCTGCCCCTTGTTCATCAGGCCGTTCTGCACGTTGATGTCATTGAGCGGAAGCTTGACGATGGAGAACAGCCTGGCGGCTGCCGGGTTGGCCTCGGCGAACTGCTTGTTGGCCACTATATGCATGGTGTTGACCGGGAAGCCATAGTTCTTGCCGTTCGGCAGCCGGGTCTTGGCCGCATCAGGGCCGTCGGCGGGCACCTCCAGCCACACCACGTCCTTGCCCGGCACCAGCTCGCTGCTGAGCCAGTAGGGGGTCCAAGTGTAGTAGAGCACCGGCTTGCCGGCCTGGTAACGGGCACGGGTATCGGCGATCAGCGCCGCGTAGTTGCCCTGCTTGTGAGTGACGGTCGGGGTCAGGCCAAACCCGGCCAGATGACGGTTGATCGCCTCTTCGCAGCCCCAGCCCGGATTGCAACCCACCAGGTCGGCCTTGCCGTCGCCATCGCCGTCAAACAGCGCCGCCAGCTTGGGATCCTTGAGCTGACCCAGATTGGTGATGCCGTAGCGAGTCGCGGTCTGCTTGTCGATGAGATAGCCCTGGGCGGCCCCGGCCACATAGGTGCCCTCACGGAAGAACACCTTGTCGCCGCCAGCCTGCTCATACTTGTTGTTTTGCAGCGGTATCCAGTTGAAGGCGAGGAAGGTGCCATCCCCCTGCGCCACCGAGGCGTAGGCCACGTTGTAATCCACCTCCTGGGCCAGCTGGACGTCATAGCCGAGGCGCGCCATCAGCTTGCTGACCAACAAGGTCTGAAAACTCTCCTCCGGCAATGAGCTCTGCAGGGGCTGGACGCGCACTCCCTCCCCCGGCAGCTCGGTGCTGGCCATGGCGAGCGGGCCGAGCAGTTGGGAGCTCAACAGCAGGGAACCCAGGGTCAGCGTCTTGGTAATGAGCCTCATGCATTTACTCCTTTGTAATCGATAGACTTGTCGCGGCCGAGCAGGCGCAGCAGCAGGGCGGCGGGGCCGCGCTGATACCAGCGGCCGGTACGACTGCGATCCGGCTGTCCCATCGCCTGGGTCAGGCGGTCGAGCACGATGGCCAGCAATACGATGCCGAGGCCGCCGATGGAGGCGAGCCCCATGTCGAGCCGGCCGATGCCGCGCAGCACCATCTGGCCGAGGCCCCCCACCGCAATCATGGAGGCGATCACCACCATGGAGAGTGCCAGCATCAGGGTCTGGTTGACCCCGGCCATGATGGTGGGCATGGCGAGCGGCAGTTGTACCTTGAACAGCAGCTGAGAGGGGCTGGCACCGAACGAGTGGGCCGCCTCAACCAGATCCGCAGGCACCTGGCGAATGCCCAGCATGGTCAGCCGGATCATCGGCGGCAGCGCGAAGATGACGGTCACCACCACCCCGGGCACGTTGCCGATACCGAACAGCATGACGATGGGGATGAGGTAGACGAAGGCCGGGGTAGTCTGCATCGCATCCAGCAGCGGCCGTGTCCAGCGCGACAGTCGCTCGCTCCTCGCCAGCAGGATGCCGACCGGCAGCCCGATCAGCACGCAGAAGAACAGCGAGGTCAGCACCAGCGACAGGGTCACCATGGCATCGGACCAGGCGCCGATAAGGCCCACCACCACTAGCGAGAACAGGGTTCCCAGCGCCATGCGAGCGTTCACCAGTTGCCAGGCGATCAGGGTCAGCAGACCGATCATCAGGGTGGAAGGTACCGTCTGCAGCAGATGGGTCATGCCGCCCAGCGCCAGCTCCACCGGTGCACGGATCAGCTGAAACACGGGACGCAGGTTGTCCACCAGCCAGCCGATGCCATCCTCGACCCAGCTGTCCAGTGGCACCAACGCCTGCTGGAAGGGATCCAGCCAGTCGACGGCAGCTGTGGTATCCACCGTCTCGATCTGGTTCTGCCAGTCGGTGGCGGCGGTGGCGGTATCACTCCAGGGATCGGCCACCTCGGTGGCACTAGAAGCCGTGGCGCCCCAAGGGTCGGCCGCCACCTCATCGGCACGCAGGGCGGGGCTCGCCAGCAGCACCAGGGCCAGCAGCCCGCTCAGTAAAAAATTGGGATTCATCAGCTTCATGCCGGGGTACTCCTGTCCAGGGTGTTCAGCAGGTTGGCCTTGGAGATGAGGCCCAGATAAGTGCCATCCTCCTCGACCACGGGCACCTGACAGGGGGCGGCCGCCACCTGGCTGATCAGTTCGTTGAGGGCGGT
>NZ_JAAKNE010000037.1:0-37458 GCF_049170755.1 Aeromonas sp. 604176 | reverse complement strand
GTAAAAAATTCCTGTTCGTGAAACGGACGGATAAAAACTGCCAGATTATATACGGCTTTCTAAAAATTTCACCAACCGTGTGACGAGATCCCCATCCCGGAGCAACTTCTGTGACCAGCTTCGCCCATGTTGCTGCCAAATGGCGCTATATCGGGGCCATTGGGCCCAAAGTTCGCCGCAATCTTCGCCACGGTTGAGAGCCAGATTGAACCGGCGCAGCCATTGAGCGCACTCGGCGGGCAGATCGGATAAGTAGTGGTCAAGGAACTGCTCCAGCTTGACCAGATGGGCCTCCTCCTCCTGTTGGTAGATGTGCCAGAGGAAAGGACGAGCGGCCCACTGGGCCCGCACGAAGGAGTCCTCCCCACGCACCAGATTGAGATCGCAGCTCCACAGCAGTCGATCGTAACCGGCCTGATCGGTCATCGGCAGCAGCTTGATGGTGAGGTTGCCCGAGTGGAGCAGATCCCCCGCTTTGGCTGCAGGGATGGCATCTTCCAGACCGGCACCGGTGAGCACATCGTTGAGAGAGCGCCCCAGCGGCAGCAGCAGGGTGACGGGCGTGGCGCTATGGCACCAGCTCTCGACCAGACTCTTCAGCGCATCGCTCTCGTAGGTAAAGAGGCTGACCCGCAGCTCATTCTCTTGTTTTGGCGGCAAACCGAGGCTGGTCCAGTAGGCGGTAAGTCCCGCATCATCTTGCTGCCACAGCTCCCGTTCGGTGATGAGGTCGTGCTCGCACAAAAGGCCGCCGGTTTTAGCGGTAAAGCCCGGGAAGAAGAAGTATTTGTTGAGGCTTTTATTGCCAACACGCTGGGGCGAGGCGAGGCCGTGGCAATCCTCGACCCAGCTCTCTGCCGAGAGGTACTCCAGATTGATCCAGCAGGGGGGCTTGGGTTGGCTCGCCATCTGCTCGGCTATTCGTTCAATGAAGGGGGTGGGCAGCTCGCAGGCAAAGGCTTCGATCACCACCCTGGCCGGTGTCATGTCGCTCGGCAGGGTCTCATGCCAGTGCTGGATATAGATCCCATCGACCCACTGGCCATCCTGCGCCGGGTCGAGACCCGGACAGATGCGGACAAAGCTTGTCAGATCGTCCACCCATAGCCGCACCTGAACCTCATTGCTAGGTGCCGCAATATTCCCCTCCCGTTTTAGCTGGCGGGCGAGTCGCCAGGTGACGCCGATGTCACCGAAGTTGTCGACGACGCAGCAGAAGATGTCCCAGTCAAACGGGGGCAGGGGAGTTGTCATGGCTCGGGGTTCCAGATGCAAAAAAACCGGTGCGCAGGGTAGCACACCGGTTGACTGGCTTCTAACCGTCAGCGTGTGACGGCGGTCTGTGGCAGGTTACTCCTTGCCGTAGACGTTGTTCTCTTGCTCACGCACCCGGATAAAGGTGGTGCGCTTGGTGAGCTCTTTCAGCTGGCTGGCACCCACGTAGGTACAGGTGGAGCGCACGCCGCCCAGAATGTCGCGCACGGCGTTCTCGACCGGGCCGCGGTAGGGCAGCAGTACGGTTTTACCCTCAGAGGCACGGTATTCCGCGACGCCGCCGGCGTGCTTGTCCATGGCGCTGGAGGAGCTCATGCCGTAGAACTTCATGAAGGGTTCGCCGTCTACATCGACGATCTCGCCACCGCACTCCTCGTGGGCTGCCAACATGCCGCCCAGCATCACGAAGTCGGCGCCGCCGCCGAAGGCTTTGGCGACGTCGCCCGGGCAGGTACAGCCGCCGTCACCGACGATCTGGCCGCCGAGGCCGTGGGCCGCATCGGCACACTCGATGATGGCGGAGAGTTGCGGATAGCCGACGCCGGTCTTGACGCGAGTGGTGCAGACCGAGCCCGGGCCGATGCCAACCTTGACGATGTCGGCGCCGGAGAGGATCAGCTCTTCGACCATCTCGCCGGTCACCACGTTGCCCGCCAGAATGACGTGGTTGGGGCAGGCTTCACGAATTTTGCGCACGAACTCGACGAAGTGTTCGGAGTAGCCGTTGGCCACATCGACACAGATGAAGCGCAGCGCTTCGGACATGGCGAGGATCTGGCGTGTCTTGGCGAAATCTTCAGCCGAGGTGCCGGTGGAGACCATCACATGGCCCAGCAGCGCCGGGTCGGTCTCGTTGACGAAAGCTTGCCACTGCTCAAGGCTGTAGTGCTTGTGTACCGCGGTCATCATCTCGAAACCGGCCAGCGTGCGCGCCATAGCGAAGCTGCCGACGGTATCCATGTTGGCGGCGATGACGGGTACGCCTTGCCATTGGGTCTGAGTATGTTTGAAGGTGAACTGACGGGTCAGGCTTACTTGGGAACGGCTCTTGAGAGTAGAGCGCTTGGGGCGGAACAGGACATCCTTGAAACCGAGCTTCAAGTCTTCTTCGATACGCATTACAAATTCCTTATTGAGCCTTGTTGAAAGTCACTTTTGCAGTGGCAAATTTTCGGCAGGCGCAAAAAAACCGGTGGTTTTCAGGCCCTCCGGTTTACAACAGTGTAGGCAAAAATCCCTTCAGAACAAGACTGATAATTTGTAAATCCTTGTGGTAGCCTTTGGCGTCACAACCTGAGGTTAACCACCAGTTTCATCCAGCACCGTTCGGTGCCTTGCTCTCTTACGATATTCCCGCCCGCTTGGACCGCCGTTCGGCCACTCTTTGTCGTCTCTCTCCTGACCCGCCAGATATTATCCAAGTAGCTGAAATAAATCGGATTGACCCACAATGGGACTGTGGTAGATCTGGGCGCAGGATTGACAAGGCAGGGCAGTAAAATGGGCAAGATGATGGTGGGGATCACCCTGATGCTGGCACTGTGTGGCAGTGCGCTGGCAGAGACCCCGATCAGCTATGGCTGGATCGAGAAGGGACTTATTTTGCCCACCGGCGTGGCGGTGAAGATGAAACTCGACACCGGGGCGCTCACCTCTTCCCTCGATGCACGCTCCATCACCAGATTCAAACGGGATGGCAAGCCGTGGGTGCGCTTCATGCTGGTGGTGACCGATGCCGACAGCGGCAAACTGGTCAAGCAGCAGTTCGAGCGGCGGGTCGAGCGCAGCGTGACGGTGCGCGGGGCGGGCGGTATGGAGCAGCGACCAACGGTGACCATGTCCATCTGTCTGGGGGACAAGGTGTATGAGGAGTGGTTCACCCTGCGGGATCGCAGCAAGATGATCTATCCGGTGCTGCTGGGCCGACGTCTGCTGGCGGAGCTGGGCCCGGTGGACTCCAGTCGAACCTTTACCGTGCAGCCAGATTGTCATTGAAAGTAAAGAGCCCGCATCGCGGGCTCTTTACTTATCGCTTATCTTGCCGGCGGGAGCGGGAGTAACACGCTCACCTCCAGCCCCCCTTCCGGTCGGTTGTGGACATCGAGGTCGGCGCCGTGTAGCTGGGCGATGCGCGAAACGATGGCCATGCCGAGACCCACGCCATCCCCCTGCTGGGGATTGACCCGAAAGAAGCGTTCATACAGCCGGGGCAAGGCGCTGGCGGGAATGCCGGGGCCGTTGTCGCTCACATCCACCCTCACCCGGTTGCCCTCTCGCTGAACCCGCACCCTGATCTCGCCCTCCGGCTGGGTGTAGCGCAGCGCATTGTCGATCAGGTTGCTAAACAGCAGTTCGAGCAGGGTGGCCTGCCCCATCACCAGCTGCGGCACTTCACACTCCAGCGACAGCTGCTGATCCTTCTTGAGCGCG
Source organism: Aeromonas sp. 604176 (assembly GCF_049170755.1). Lineage (NCBI taxonomy): Bacteria > Pseudomonadati > Pseudomonadota > Gammaproteobacteria > Aeromonadales > Aeromonadaceae > Aeromonas > Aeromonas sp. 604176. Next base: position 33,753 of record NZ_JAAKNE010000037.1, on the reverse strand, counting down.
ATGGGGGCCAGGGTCGCCAGGGTGCCTTGCAGCAGGTGGCCCACCTCCAGCTCGGTCAATACCAGCCCCTGTTGGTTGTCGATACGAGCCTGGGTCAGCAGTTGGCGGATCAGCCGATCGCTGCGGTCGAGGGCCTGCAGCATCTTGTGCAGGGATTGCTGGCGGCTCACTTCATCTTCGGCAGCCAGGGCATTTTCACTGTGGATCCGCAGCACCGCCAGCGGGGTGCGCAGCTCGTGGGCCGCCTCGTTGGTAAACTGTTTCTCCCGCTCTATGGTCTCCGCCAGCGCCTGCATCAGCCGGTTGATCTCGTTGGTGAGGGGGGTCAGCTCCTGAGCGCTTATCTTGAGGCTGAGCGGGCTCAGGTTGGCGGGGTGACGTTCACTGATGGCCTGGGCCAGCTGACGCAGGGGGGCCAGCCCGCGGGTGATGAGCCACCAGAGCAGGGCCAGCAGGAAGGGCAGGGTGATCAGCAGCGGCAGCATGGTGAGGGTGGCCATCTTGCTGGCCAGTTCGCTGCGCTCGTCGTCCCGCTCGGCCACCACCAGCCAGGTCTGCTCCTGCTGGTTGTAGAGAGTGAAGGTGCGCCACTGGTGATTATCTTTTTCGACCGTGTCGAAGCCGATGGCCAGGGTGACCAGCGGCTGATCCGGGGCGCTGGGGGCGCGCAGCAGCAAGCCGCCCTTTTCATCGAGCAGCTGGAAGTAGAGATTGCGTTCGAACTCGTGGCCGTAGGGGGTGATCTCCCGATCCTCGCCGGTCAGGTTGAGACTGGGGTCTTTTTGCCACTCATCGGGATTTTGCGCCTCCCACTCCTGATAGACGGTGCCGTTGGCGGGCAGTTGCCCCTGCTGGGCCATGTAGCGAGCAAGCAGCTGATTGGTGATGCGGGCCGACTGGGCGAGGCGGGCATCAAACAGCTCCTCCATTTCGTGGCTCGCCTCCATGTAGCCGATAAAGGCGCTGATGGTAAGACTCAGGCTCACCAGCGTCAGGATACCGGTGAGCAGAAAGCGGCGAATGGAGCGGGGACGTTTCATCGTGCGGGTGTCCGGCTTGGCTGTTCGAGCTGGGGAATGATGTAGCCGACCCCGCGAATATTGCGGATGAGGTCGCTGTAGAACTTCTTGCGCAGATGGTGGATATGCACCTCTACCGCGTTGCTCTCGGCCCCTTCATCCCAGCCGTAGAGGCTCTGTTGCAGCTGATCCTTGCTCAGCACCCGGCCGCTCTGGCTGATCAGCTCCTGCAGCAACTTGTATTCATGGGGGGTGAGTTTGACCGCTTCCCCCTGATAGGTGACCTGCTGGGATTCGGGATAGATGAGGATGTCGCCATACTCCAGTACCGCCTGAGCCTGCCCCTTGCTGCGACGAACCAGGGCGCGCAGGCGGGCGTTGAGCTCCTGCAGGGCGAAGGGCTTGACCATGTAGTCATCGGAGCCGGCATCAAGGCCGACCACCCGATCGTCCAGCGCATCGCGGGCGGTGAGGATCAGCACCGGCAACTGGTGGCCTTCACGCCGCAACTTGCGCAGCAGGCTGAGGCCATCGATGTCGGGCAGGTTGAGATCGAGGATCAGGGCGGCGAACTCGTCGCTCTTGAGGGCTGCCAGAGCGGGCAACCCCTGTTGCAGCCAGTCCACCGTGTAGCCGCTATGGCGCAGTGCATCCTGCATACCATCCCCCAGCATCACATCATCTTCCACCAGCAGGATCCGCATTCTTTTCTCCCTGTTTGTTGGGTGTGGCGATCTGGCTCAGCGCCAGGGCGTGCCGTGGCATAAACAACCCTGCCCACCAGTATGCAAGCTGGTGGGCAGAGTTTAAATAGTTCTTTGATCCATCAGGATTTTATAGCTTGGCCAGCCGATCGCGGATCTCCATTCTGCGCCCTTCGTCGGCCACTTCGCGGCCCGGGCGAGCCGGGGCGGCCAGCGCCTTGTCGAGATAGGTTTTGGCCTCGGCCTTGCGACCCTGATCCAGCAGGAAGTCGCCATAGAAGAAGTTGGGGTCGATGCCATCCGGATTGATGGCCAGCGCCTGCTTGAGCAGCTGCTCTGCCTTTTCGTCATCGCCAAAGCCGACCGGCCAGCCGGGCACCTGATAGTAGAGGGAGCCCAGACTGGTGTAGGCAGAGCCGTCCAGCGCCTTGGGATCCTGCTTGAGCGCCAGCTCCAGCTTGGCTTTGGCCTCTTTCACCAGACCCAGTGCCCCCAGCCCCCCTTTGGCCCCCGCCCAGGTGCTCTTGACGATGGCCGACCAGATCAGCAGATCGGCGCGAAAAGGCTCCTTGGCGCTGGCCGCTTCGGCCTGGGTGCTCAGGGTTTCGAGGCAGCTCTCTTTCGCCTTGCCGCTCTGTTGATACTGGCAGACGGCCCACTGTTGCTGGATGGGGACGAGGGCATCACCCGCGGCCATGACTGAGGTGGATCCCAGCAGGATGGCGATGGCACAAGAGGTCACTGATTGACGGGAAAAATTCATATTAATGCTCCTTCTTGGTCGGGATCGGGCGGGACAAGTCTGGTTGTAGCGCACTGTTTGCGCCGGCATCAGCCGTCCCTGGCTGAAGATGACGGGCATAACGTTTGATGATTGGCAACTGTCTGGTCAGCGCCTTGTCGACGATGCCGGGCAGCAGGGCATTGAGCCGCACGAACAGTTTTTCCGGCCAGCCGAGCCAGCTGCGGCGGGTTTCGTTGCACAGGGCGATGACCGCCTCTTCGGCCACTTCCTGCGGGCTGTCGGTCTGGGTGCCGAGCGCCGCATTCATCTCGTAAGCGGCCTCAGAATTGAGCTTGGTGCGGGTGGCGCGGGGGGCAAAGTGCAGCACCTTGATGCCGCTCCCCTCCAGCTCCCGTCCCAGCGCTTCGCTAAAGCCGCGCAGGGCAAATTTGCTGGCGCAGTAGACGCTGTAACCGGGGTAGCCGATGCTGCCCAGGCTCGACCCCATGTTCATGATGATCCCCGGCTTGCGCATGGTTGGCAGCAGGGCACGGGTGAGCTGGATGGGCGCCTCGATATTGAGCAGCAGCTGGCGCTCCACCTGCTCGAAGCTCTGATCTTCCAGCCAGGCAAACTGGTTGCAGCCAGCGTTGTTGATCAGGATGTCGATCCCATCCTCCAGCGCCGGGTGTTGCAACAGCTTGGCCCGCTCCTGCGCAGAGCCGAGGTCGGCGAGCACCACCTGATGGCGCTCGGGGTGGTGCAGTGACTTGCACAGCCGCTCCAGTGCCGGGCCGCGACGACCGTGCAGCAGCAGGTGTGCCCCCTGGGCCGCCAGCTCCTGTGCCAGCTCCTCACCTATGCCACCGCTGGCGCCGGTGAGCAGCACGAGTTTCCCTTCAAGGTTCATGGTATGGATTCCCTTTTTGCTGTCTGCTGCCGACTTATGGTGTGGCGGTGAGGTTGTAGAGCATCTCGCCGTAGAGGCGATAGACCACCTTGGCCCCGTGGATGATGGCGGCCTGATCTGCCGGGCTCTCGACCTTATCCATCAAGGATTCAAAGAACTTGAGGTGCTCCTGATCCAGGGCGCCATGGGAGCTCAGGTAGCTCATCGCCTGGGGTGGCAGGCCGAGACCCTTTTTCAGCTGGTCGGCGACGGTGAGGGCGATGGCGACGCTGGTGCCTTCCAGCACCTGTACCATGCCGAAGAAGCCCATGGGGTTGCCGCGCTGGATCTGGTCGTAGAGGAAAGCGACCATCAGCTCGATGGGCAGTCCGGGCTGGCCGTGGCGCACCGCCTCGGCATCACCGCCACAGGCGCGGATATCGTTGAGGATCCACTCCTGATGGCCATACTCCTCGTCGATGTACTCGGCAATGGCACCGCGCACCCACTCGTACTCCTGACCCAGCTTGCCGCCGGTTGCCATCAGCAGCGGAACTGTGTGGCGCACGTGGTAGTAGGCCTGCGCCAGAAAGGCGAGATAGGTGTCACGGCTGATATCGCCACGGCGGCAGGCTTCGATAATGGGGGCGTTGAACAGATGCTCGCGCTCACTGGCTGTAGCTTGTTGCAGAGTCTGGTAGAAGCTCATGACGATTCTCCTGTAAGGCATTGGCTGATTTGCCGGGAAAAGTGTTGGTAAATCTCGTTGCGACGGGGGCGCCCGTTGGCGGTCAGCAGCCCGGGATGTTGATCCAGCGCCACCGGCAACCAGTGGTGCAGCCGGGCATAATCGGGCAGCCGCTGGTTCAGACCGGCGATCTGGTGGGGCAGATCCGCCTCTTTGCCCGGCAGGGGCTGGATCAGCGCCACGTTGGCAGGCTGGCCATCGCCAAACACCACGATGCGGGCGATGGCGGGGCAGAGCTGGGCCTCGGCTTCCACCCACTCGGGGGAGAAGTTGCGGCCAAAGGCGGTGATCTGGACATTCTTCTTGCGCCCGGTGATATGGAGGTAGCCCTCATCATCGAGATGACCCAGATCGCCTGTGGCGATCTGCATGGCAGAAGGTTCGCCAGTGGCGATCTGTTCGGGAGTCGGTTCGTTGCTGCCGAGATAGCCCAGCATGGCACTGCCGCTCACCATAATTTCGCCGTCGCTGGCGATGGTGACCTGACAGTGGGGCAGGGGGCGGCCGACGCTGCCGGGCTTGTCAGCATCCGGGCTGTTGAGCGCCACCACGGAGCCACACTCCGAGAGGCCATATCCCTCATACACCGGCAGGCCGAGCTGGCGGGCATGTTTGATCAGGTCGGGGGCCACCTTGCCGCCACCGACGGCAATAAAGCGCAGGCTCTTGAGCTGTTGGGCCAGCGTTGGGGTGCTGATGCAGAGCGCCAGTAGCAGGCGCAGCAGTTCGGGCACCAGCACCAGACTGTGGGTCGACCAGCGCAGCAGCGCTTCCCCCAGCATGGCCGCATTGAGCGAACTGGAGCCGGTGAAACCGAGCTCCCCGAGGGACGGAATGCGGCTGCAGGCGCCGGTCAGCAGCGGCACATAGAGGCCGGTGATGTTCTCAAGCAGGGTCGCCAGCGGCAGCAGGGTCAGGTGTTTTTCCACCTTGGCTGGCGCAACCCGCTCGGCCAGCGCATGGCTTACCGCCATCATCTGGGTCAGTAACAGGCAGACGCCCTTGGGCTGGCCCGTGGTGCCGGAGGTGTAGGTGATCTTGGCAGTGCCCTTGGGAAGCGCCGGTCGATTGGCCGGGATATAGCGCCAGAGCGGCAGCTCGCCGGTGATCAGCGAGAGCGGCTCGGCGGCATGCCACCCCTGATGATATGGCCCCACCAGCGCATCGGCGCCGCTGCTCTCCAGCAACCAGGCCTGCTGGGCCTGACTGAAGAAGTGGGGCACCGGAATGACCACGATACCGGCACGGGTGCAAGCGAGATCCAGCAGCGCCCAGGGCAGGCCGTTGTCCAGTTGCAGCGCCAGACGGCTGATGTCGAGCTGTTGCAGCTGGCTGGCCAGACGCTGGATCTGTTGCCACAGGGTCTGGTAATCGAGACGCTGCTGGCTGCTCAGCAGCGCAGGGGATTGCGGATCCTCGTGGGCATGTTTGGCGATGGCGTCGAACAGGCTCATTGGGCGCACCTTTTTTGATGGGTCTGGTTATCACTGCTCTTGCTGGTCTCGTCAAACAGGGTCGGCATGGGGGCCAGCAGATTGAGCAGCAGGCTGCGCTGGGCGAGCACCTCGCGCCCCTGATTGATGTCACCCACCATCACCTTGGGTTGGCAGCGGTAGTACTCACCCCAGGCATCGGCGTCGGCTCCCACCTGATGGGCCTGTGCGGGGGCCAGCTCCACCGGATTGAGTTGCAGGCGGGCAAAGCTGTTGCGCAGCTTGGCTGTGCCGGTAAAGACCACGTAGTCGAGGGCGTTTTCACATAGCAGACGACACAGGGCCGCGAACATCAGGCGGGCATTGCCCGGTTCGCTGCAGGCCAGATTGCCCACTTCGATAATGCGGTTGCGTGCCGGATAGACTCCGAGGCGGGTATTGATGGCGGCCTCGATGGGTTGCTCCAGATACTGTTCCAGATAGAGAGGCCCCTCACTGGCATGATTGAGACCACAGGCACCGACCAGCGTCCCGTCCGCCCGATAGAGCCCCAGCAGACAGGGGAGGAAATGGGGGATGCGGGCGTTGAACTCGAGGGTGTAGGCTGCCTGGATATAGGTTTGCAGCGCCATGACCTGCTGCGGGGACTTGGCTAGCAGCAATCGGTAGGGGGCCTGGATCTCGATGGTCATGGGTGACTCCTTCTCTTGCGATGGTTTGAGAGTAAAAGGGCAAACTTAAGAAACCCTTAAGGAGCAAAAAAAGTTGTCAGCGAGCCAGCGGGCAGGCAATCTGCGCCGCTGTTATCCAACAGGAAGCCCCCAAGAGGAACCGCCATGTCATCCACCGTCAGCTGCCCCCTGTGTGCCAGCCATCGCAGTTATCCCCTGCCGGTGGCGGGCAAACGCTATCATCGCTGCCTCGCGTGCGAGCTGGTCTGGCTGGATGAGGCGGATCATCTGGATGAGGCGGCGGAGAAGGCGGTCTATGACGGTCACGACAACCGGGTTGATGATCCTCGTTATCGCACTTTTCTTATGCGGGCATTTGGCGAAGTGCTGGCGCGGGTGCCGCTACCTGCCAGTGGTCTCGATTTTGGCTGCGGTCCCGGCCCTGCGCTGGTGGCTATGGGATGCGAGGTGGGTTACGACATGGTTGGGTATGACAAGTTCTACGCCGACTTTCCCGAGTTGCTGACGCGTCAGTATGATTTCATCACCAGTACCGAGGTGATCGAGCATATCGCCGAGCCGCGCACGGTGCTGGCGCAGTTGTGGGATTGCCTCAAGCCCGGCGGCCTGCTGGTGCTGCAGACCCAGCGGGTGCTCAGTGACGAGCGGTTCAAAAACTGGCGCTATCGCCACGATCCGACCCACATTGTCTTCTTTGCCGAGGCATCGTTTCAGGTGCTGGCCGCTCGCTGGCAGGCCGAACTCAGTTTCCCCCACGCCGATGTGGCGGTATTGCAGAAAGGCACGCCCTGAGGCGTGCCTTCGTCTGTTACTCGTCGGGTTCGCCCGGCGCTACTCCTTGTAGCCCTTGTCCTGCCACTGGTAGTACATCAGGGCAGATTTTACGCCAATTGACTTGAACGGCTCTGGCGGCAGCCACATTGGCAGCGTCTGCTCTGCGTGGTTGAACCAGGGATGTTCCTTGCCCTGATAGAGGCTGGCTACGATGTCGCCAAACAGGAAGGAGAGGTTGATGCCGTGGCCGTTGTAGCCGAGGGCGTAGTAGATGTTCTTGTGAGCCCCCATTACCCCCACCGCTTCGGTGTTGTCACCTGTCATGCCGAGCACCCCGTCCCACACCTGCTCAAACTTGATCCCCTTGAGGGCCGGATAGAGGGTCACCAGCTCGGTCATCATCATCTCGCTGACCCGATTGAGATCTCCCTTGTAGTTGAGGCCATCGTTGAAGACGTACTCGGCATTGCCACCGCCGATGACGATGCGGTTATCCGGGGTCAACACCAGATGGAACAAGATGTTGCGGGTGTCGTAATAGGGCACCCGACTCTGCCACTGGATGGCGGCCAGCTGTTTTTTGGTAAGCGGCTCGGTGACGGCGCTCTGGGCGTGTACCGGAAAGAGCCGCCCGCTGAAGTAGCCAAGTTTTGAGGTATAGCCGTTGGTCGCCAGCACTATGCTGTCGGCGGTCACCTTGTACTTGTCGGCTACATTGAGCTCGATCTGCTTGCCCTCCTTGATCCCCATTACCGGGCTCTGCTCGTAGATGGTGACGCCCGCCTGCTCCACCGCCTTGCGCAGGGCATTGACCAGTTTCATGGCGTGTACTTGGCCGCCATTGGGGTCGTAGACCGCCCCCACGTAGCGGTCGGTGCCGAGTTTTTCCTCTGTGGTATCGGCGTTCCAGTACTGGAGCGGGATGCCGAGGCGATTGGCGGTTTTCACATAGTCGCGGTACTCGGCGATATCCTCCTCATCGAGGATCGCCTCCACATAGCCATCGAGCTTGAGGTCGGCCTCGACGCCGGTTGAGGCGACCAGCGCCTGCAGCTTGCGCATGCTGGCGACGGTGAGATCGTAGTGACGTTTGCTCGCTTCCCCCTCTTCGTAGAGGTCCATCACCTCGGAGCCCGGCAACACCATGCCGCCGTTGCGGCCCGAGGCACCGCTGCCCACCTGTTTGGCCTCGAAGATGGCGATCTTGAGCGACGGATTGGCCTTGGCCAGATGCCAGGCGCTGGAGAGGCCGCTGTAGCCGCCACCTATGATGGCGATATCCACCTTCATGTCTTGCGCCAGCGGGGCACTCTCCTCTGCCGGTTTCTCCTTGAACCAGTAGCTGGTGTTGGGCTCAAAGTCGCTCATCTTGGGGCCGCAGGCGGCGAGGAAAAAACAGCTGATGCACATGGTCAACGCTCGTTGGCAAAGGGTGGTCGGATTCATCTTCTACTCCGGTTACAGATATAAAATATCAAATCATTTCATCGGGTTGGGCGGTATTGACCCGGCGGCCTATGTCTCGCAGCCGGGCCAGCTGATCGGCAAGACCGGGCCCCTCATCCAGGCTGGTGACAAAGTTCCAGAGGTAGGTCATCACAGCATAGACATGGCCTGCCGAGACCTGGGGTTGGGCCATCAGCATGGTGATGGCCAGCAGGAACAGCAGGGAGGCGCTGATGCCGACCGCCAGAAAAGCGAGTGCCTCCCGATCCGAAATCCGGATTCGGAGCCAGGCCAGCGCGCGGTAGTGGCGGGCGAGGCTGGCTGACTGGGCATGGGTGACCAGCTTGACCTCGTGTTCCAGCCGATCGTTGAGCCGCTCGTGCAGCAGCTGGTTCTTGCGCGAAAAGCCGGGCAGCAGCAGGCCGAACAGCAGCAATACCCCCATGCAGGCGATGCCGACCCAGAACTCGATCACCATCAGCATCACGGCCGCCCCGACGATGGAGATCAGGCTGGTGGCCAGGATCGGGATATGTTTCTCGAAGAAGTCGACAAACTCCCGCGCCAGGGTGACCCGCGCCACTATGGTAGATTGCCCCTCCTGCTGCTGGCGCTGGGTCAGGATCACCGGCACCGCCAGTGCCGCATAGATATGGGTAAAGGTGCGGGTATCGACCGCCCGGCGCAGGGCGCCAATGAGCCAGAACAGCAGCACGATGAGGGCGTAGCTCGAGGCCTGCAGCCACTGGCCCTTGACGATGGCGTCGATGGCAAAGCCGGCGAACAGGGGATAGACCACCAGCAGGATGTTTTCGAGGGCCACCAGCGAGAAGGTGCCCGCCAGCTTGAGGGGATTGGCCCGCGCAATCGCCCCCAGCGAACGACCGGCCGAGTGTGGCAACGGCGTGGCCTGCTCGTCGCAACTGGCTGCCGAAGTGGTTGGTGTTGTCATGGGTTATCTCCTAAGATGTCGGAAACGCTAAGTTTGAGCGAGTGCTCAAAGTTTGTTTGAGCGACTGCTCAAAGTCAAGCAGATCGATGGATATCGCAGGAGGTCAGATGGCACGCCCATCAGCAGAACAGCGCAAAGAGATGATCATCGAGGCCGTACTGGCCCTGTTTCGAGAGAAGGGGATGGCGGCATCGTCAACCCGTGATATTGCCGAGCGCACCGGTCTGGCGCGCAGCCACGTCTACCACTACTTCAAGGATTGGAAGGAGCTCTGCCTCTGCGCCGTGGAGCGTTTCACCAGTCAGGAGATAGCCGAGCAGCGGGAGTGGCTGTTGCCGCTGCCAGCCCGCGAAGCGTTGCCGCTCTTTGTGCGGGACAACCTGCCGACCAGTCAGGATGCCTCCTGGGCCATCTATCTGGATGCCTGGAACGAGTCACTGCGCGACCCGGTATTTGCCGAGAGCTACCGCAAAATCATTCTGGCGTGGCGCGAGGTGCTGGAGCAGATCCTGCAAAAGGGGATCGACAGCGGCGAGTTTGTGGCGGGCGATGCCCAGCGACTGGCGCGTCAGATCACCTCCCTCATCAACGGCTATGCCGATGACCTTATTCTGGAGCCGACACCCGAGACGGTAGAGGCCACTTATCAAGAGATCATGCTGGTGGTCAATCAGCTGGTCTTGCCCCCGGCCCACTCATAGCGGCGCAGGCACACAAGGGCGGGGAGGCATGCCAGCGTGGTGCCTCCTCCGGTTTTGTTGGCCATCCGCCGGGCGCGCGATGGTCATATACCAGGGAGCGGTTGTTGATGTCGATTACCCATTTATCACTGCAAGATGCCCGTCATCTGCAACTGGCGGCGCAGGGGCTGCTGGCCCCCCGTCGCAGCAAGGCGACCCCGGCCGATCTGCTGGCCACCATTCGCCGCATGGCGCTGCTGCAGATAGACACCATCTCGGTGGTGGCGCGCAGCCCCTATCTGGTGCTCTTTAGCCGGCTTGGCCAGTACGAACCGCGTTGGTTGGAGCAGCTGCTGGCCGACGGCGAGATCTTCGAATATTGGGCCCACGAGGCCTGCTTTGTGCCCCGCGAGGATTACCGGCTGTTGCGCCATCGGATGCTCGACCCTGCCGCCATGGGCTGGAAGTTTTCGGCCAACTGGCTTGCCACCCATCAGCAGGAGATTGGCCAGCTGATCGAGCGTATTCGCCAGCATGGTCCGGTGCGGGCGGCTGACTTTGAACGCACAACCGGCAAGGGGAACGGCTGGTGGGACTGGAAGCCGGAGAAGCGCCATCTGGAGGTGTTGTTTACCACTGGTCAGCTGATGGTACGGGAGCGGCGCAACTTTCAGCGGGTCTATGATCTCGCCGAACGGGTGCTCCCCGAGTGGAGCGACCAGCGGGATCTGCCGAGCGTCGAGCAGGCCCAACGGGATATGGTGCGCGCCAGCTGCCGGGCGCTGGGGCTGGTCAAAACTGGCTGGGTTGCGGACTACTACCGGCTGCGGCGCGGCAAATATGACGCCCTGCTCCATCAGCTGGCGGACGAGGGGGAACTGCTGCCGGTACGGGTAGACGGGTGGCAGCACGGCGCTTTTGTGCACGCCTCGCTGGCCGATGAGCTGGCAAGGGCGCAGGCGGGCACCCTCAAGGCAACCCATACCACCGCCTTGTCGCCATTCGACCCGCTGGTGTGGGATCGCAAGCGGGCCAGTGAACTGTTCAATTTTGACTATCGCATCGAGTGCTACACCCCTGCCCCCAAGCGCCAATACGGCTACTTCGTGTTGCCCTTGCTCCATCGCGGCAAGCTGGTGGGCAGAATGGATGCCAAGGCTCATCGTCAGCAGGGGATCTTCGAGATCAAGAGCCTCTATCTGGAAGCCGGGGTGAGAGTGACCCGCACGCTTGCACAGGATCTGGCGAAAGCCCTGCAAAAGCTGGCTGACTGGCACCAGACACCGCAGCTCCGTTATGGTGCCATTCCGGCCAATTTGCTGGCGTTGTGGCATGAAAGCGCCCCTGCAAAGTGAGATCTATCCCTTCTGGGCTAAGCTGCAAGAGGGATAAACAGTTCGGGAGCGGGAGATGAAACGAGCAGGAACATGGTGGGCGGGATTGGCGATGGCTATCTTGTCCCCCGCGCTATGGGGGCAAGAGCCGCCAGTGAAGATCTGTCTGGGGGAGGGCAACGAGTGGGCCCCCTTTACCTACTGGGAGCGCAAGGACGGGGTGCCCGATACCAGCCGCCTGACCGGTTCGGCGACGACGCTGGTGCTCGATGCCCTGCAACAGAGCGGGCTCTCGCACCAGATCCGCTATCTGCCTTGGGCGCGGGTGCAGCAGGAGCTGGCGGATTATCACCAGAACGGTCTGTGCGAGCTGACCTGGGATGCCAGCTACAAGCCGGAGCGGGCCGAGTTTGCCTTCTATAGCGTACCCCTCTATTACACCCACCTCGGTTTCTTCTATCTCAAGCGCCGCTACCCCGAACCGCCGGATCTGCAGACGGTCAATCGTTCCCGGGTGTGCGGGGTGATTGGCTACAACTACACCCCCTACGGGCTTGCGCAGGAGCCACGCCGGGTCAAACAGTTGCAGCAGGCGCTCGACATGCTGGAGCGGGATCGTTGCGACTTTCTGCCAAGCGAAATCGAACCTCTGGTGGCAGGCATCAGCCTTGGCATCTACCGCAGCGAGAGCGGTTTGCTCAATCTTGCCCTGCCCAGCCGCAAGGGGTTCTATCTGCTGGTGAGCAAGGGTTCCCCCCGCGGCCACCAGTTGGTGAACATCCTCAATCAGTCGCTGGTGGCGTTTCAGGAAGGGGGGCATGCCGACGAGGTGATGCGCCGTTTCTTGCCACCGATGGAGTAGGTGCTCATCAGGAAATTCAGGTGAAAAGGGCCAGCCTGAGCAATCCGGCTGGCCCTTTTCACCTGTTCAGGAGGATAAAAAAACCGGGCACAGTGCCCGGTTTTCTCAATCAGTCGGTGTGATTACTGGAACAACAGTACCATCAGCAGACCGACGGTAATGGCAGATACCAGGAAGGCAAAGCCATAGAACACATAGTGGTGCAGCTTGGTGGTGTGGATCCCCAGATCGTGCAGACCGTGGTAGATACGGTGCATGCCGTGCCAGATTGGCAGGGCGATGATCACCAGCAGGATGCAGGCACCCCACCAAGAGCTGGCGAACGCGTGCACGCGGTCATAGCTCATGGTTTCCACGTCCATGATGCCCATGGGCACCAGCAGACCGGTGATGAGGACAATGACCGGCAGCAGCATGGCAACGACCATGCCACCCGCACCAAACAGACCCCAGTAAATTGGTTCGTCAGAACGTCTCATTGTTTTCTCCTCAGGCCACGATGATCAGGACAAGCAGGGATACCACAGCCAGCGCCACATACTGGGCGATGACGATCGGTTTCTCCGGCACCAGGTCTTCACCACGGAAGATACGCATGGCTTTCGGCGCCAGAGCGAACCAGGTCTTGGCATGGAACAGGCAGGCTGCCAGCGCAATCACGTGGAACAGGATGGCGATCGGGCTTTGCAGGGACTCCAGCCAGCCGTTGAACGCTTCCTGACCCTGTACCAGACGCATCAGACCCCACATCAGCACAACAGCGTAGATGGAGACGAAGATACTGGTGCCTTCGCGGATCATGTAACCGGTGTAGAAGGCGTTCTTCAGCCACCAGTCTTTCTTCATTTCGCGGACGTAAGGTTTACGTTTGCTTTCAGTGTTGTTCATGGTCTCAATCCTGCTCTCAATCTGGCTTGAACATGGCGATCATGTAGTCCTTGGCACTTTCTACCTTGCCAAGCTGGATGGCCGCTGCCGGATCGACGCCCTTCGGGCACACTTCGGAGCAGTAGCCCACGAAGGTACAGCCCCAGACGCCTTCGTCCTGGCTGATGATGCGCATCCGCTCTTTGGCGCCGGCATCACGGTTGTCGACGTTGTAGCGATAGGCCAGAGCCAGTGCCGCCGGACCGGTGAAATTCTTGTTGATGCCGTACTGCGGGCAGGCCGCGTAGCAGAGACCACAGTTGATGCACTGGGAGAACTGCTTGTACTTCGCCATCTCTGCCGGAGTCTGGATGTATTCGCCATCGCACAGGTTGCGCGGCTCGCTCGGGATGATGTACGGCTTGATGCTCTCCAGCTTCTCGATGAAATCGGACATGTCGACCACCAGGTCGCGCTCGATCGGGAAGTTGTTGAGCGGCTCGATGGTCATCTTGCCCGGCAGATAGTCGCGCAGGAACGCTTTGCAACCCAGCTTGGGAACACCGTTGACCATCATGCCGCAGGAGCCGCAGATCGCCATCCGGCAGGACCAGCGGAAGCTCAGGGTAGAGTCCAGGTGATCCTTGATGTATTGCAGCGCATCCAGCAGAGACATCTCTCTCTGGTAGGGCACCTGGAAGGTCTGCATCCAGGGCTCGTTATCCTGCTCCGGACGATAGCGCAGGATTTCAATTTCAATCATCTCAGCCATTCTTCTTAGCCTCGTCTTGTTTCTCACCCTCGGAGCCGTACACGCGTTTTGCCGGCTGGGACTTAGTGATCTTCACATCGGAGTAATCGATGGAGGGCGTTTCGCCATTTTTGTAGAACGAGAGCGTGTGCTTGAGGAAGTTCACGTCATCGCGCTCTTCGTAACCATCCAGACGCTGGTGGGAACCGCGGGACTCTTTACGATTGATGGCGGAGTGCGCCATGGCTTCAGCCACGTCCAGCATGTAACCCAGTTCGATGGCGTACAGCAGATCGGTGTTGAAGACAGAGGACTTGTCGTTGATCTTGACCTTCTTGTAACGGGCTTTCAGCTCGTTGATCTTGTCGATGGTGCCCTGCATCAGCTCTTCGGTACGGTAGATACCGACACCGGCTTCCATGGACATGCCCAGCTCGTTGCGGATATCGGCCGGGTTTTCGGTACCGTCTATGTCCATCAGGGAGAGGTGCTGCTTGATGAGCGCCTCGGCCTTGGCGGCCAGCGCTTCGGTGTTGCCATGCTTCTGAGCCTTGGCAAATACACCGGCCTGCTCACCTGCCAGCTTGCCGAATACCACGATCTCGGACAGGGAGTTGGAACCCAGACGGTTGGCACCGTGCAGACCGACGGAGGCACATTCGCCCGCGGCGTAGAGGCCGGGCAGACGGGTGGCACACTTGTTGTCAGTCTCGATACCACCCATGGTGTAGTGGGCAGTCGGACGTACCGGGATAGGCTCTTTGGCCGGATCCACGTTGACGTAGGCTTTGGCCAGTTCGCAGATGAACGGCAGACGCTCTTTCAGGTACTTCTCGCCAAGGTGACGCAGGTCGAGGTGAACCACATCGCCCATCGGGCCCTGAATGACGCGGCCTTTCTGCTGCTCTTGCCAGAATGCCTGGGAAACGCGATCGCGCGGACCCAGTTCCATGTATTTGCTCTTCGGCTGGCCAATCGGGGTTTCCGGGCCCAAGCCGTAGTCTTGCAGGTAGCGGTAGCCATCCTTGTTCAGCAGGACGCCACCCTCACCACGACAACCTTCGGTCATCAGGATGCCGGTGCCCGGCAGACCGGTCGGGTGATACTGGACGAACTCCATATCACGCAGCGGTACGCCGTGACGGTAGGCCAGTGCCATGCCGTCGCCGGTGACGATGCCACCGTTGGTGTTGTAGCGATAGACACGGCCAGCGCCGCCGGTTGCCACGATCACGGATTTGGCCTGGATGAAGCGGGTGATACCGTTCTGGATGTCGAAGGTCAGTACGCCCTGAACGCGGCCGTCGTCCACGATCAGATCAAGACAGAAATGCTCGTCGAAGCGCTTGATGCTCGGGTATTTGACGGAGGTCTGGAACAGGGTGTGCAGAATATGGAAACCGGACTTGTCTGCGGCGAACCAGGTACGCGGAACCTTCATGCCACCAAACGGACGCACGTTGGCTTTGCCATCCGGCTTGCGGCTCCAGGGGCAACCCCAGTGCTCCAGCTGGATCATCTCTTTGGTCGCGTTGTTGACGAAGTATTCCACTACGTCCTGCTCGCACAGCCAGTCACCACCGGAGACGGTGTCGTTGAAGTGGTTTTCGAGGGAGTCGTCATCACGGACGACACCGGCGGCGCCGCCTTCGGCAGCAACCGTGTGGCTGCGCATCGGGTAAACCTTGGAAATCAGGGCGATGTCCAGGTCTGGCTGTGATTCGGCTATAGCGATAGCGGCGCGTAAGCCGGTACCGCCAGCACCGATGATGGCCACATCGGTCTTGATAATATCCACATCTGCCTCCTTAGGGATAGATTTGCTGGGCACGATTTTGCTCTATGAAAAAAATTCAGGCTTGATGCAAGTCAAACTGCTAGGTTTTATTCCCTTTTTATTGGTTATTTTTCTATAAAACACCCAAATCCCTGGATGAAAATGTCGTTATTATCGTCATTTTTTGGTGTTACTGAGCAGTTGAACACCTAGCTACGAGCACTTTAACTTCTGGATTGTACGTAGTTTTCTTTCAATAAAATGCGAATCACCTCTCTTTTTAGGTACTCGCGAAAAAAATTTTAAGTTTTTTATTGTAATTTTTTAATGAGAATTATTGGCATTTATCTGCTCGGATAGAAATAGGTAATCCGAAGTGCGGCGGTGACCACGGCGGTGATCTGATAATTCCAGACGAATTTCAAGGATTTCAAGGCGGGGTATTTGGCTGGTAATGTGAGATTACCCACTGAAAATTAAGCGCTATTTAGAAAAATAAAAGGGGCCTGAACGGCCCCTTTTGCTCATGCTCAAATGCGGAACATGCCGACCTGATTGCTCAGTTCACCCGAAATATTTTTAAGTTGTTCAGAGAGATGGCGTGAGCTGTCCGCATCTACCGCCAGTTCATCCGAGACATCTTTCACCGCCTGAATGTTGCGGCTGACCTCGTCGGTCACCGCTCGTTGCTCTTCCGCCGCGCTGGATATCTGGGTCGCCATGTCGGAGATCTGATTGATGGAGGAGGTGATCTGTTCCAGCGCCTGGGTGGCGTTGTTGGCATCATCCACGCTGTTCTGGGCCAGCAGCTGTCCTTCATGCATGGTGCTGACTGCCCCCTGGGTATTGCGCTGCAGGGTCTCGATCATGCTGCGGATCTCGACGGTGGAGCTGTGGGTACGCTGTGACAGCACCCGCACTTCGTCTGCCACCACAGCGAAACCCCGGCCCTGTTCGCCTGCACGGGCTGCTTCGATAGCTGCGTTGAGTGCCAGCAGGTTGGTCTGTTCGGCGATGCCCTGAATGGTGGAGAGGATGGTGTTGATCTCCTGAGCGTTTTTCTCCAGTTCCTGAATGATGTTGGAGGCCTGTTCCACCTGGGTGGCCAGATCGGTGATGGAGCGCTGGTTGCGGGCGATCACCTGCTTGCCATGTTCGCAACTGCTGCTAGAAGAGCGGGCTGCTTCGGCGGTCTGTTCGGCGTTGCTTGCCACTTCAACGGCTGTGGCCGACATCTCGTGTACTGCAGTAGCGATCTGGGAGATTTCGTTTTGCTGACGTGCCAGCCCCTGATTCGCCTTCTCCGCCATGCTGTGGGAGGATTTGGCCTGCTGATTAAGCTGGGTCGAGGAGTTGGAGATATCCTGCACCATCACATGGATCCGGTCGATGAAGGTGTTGACGTGCTTGGCAACCGCGCCCACCTCGTCTTCCCGCTCGATCTTGATGCGGCGGGTCAGATCACCGTTGCCGCGTGAGAGATCGGCAATCGCTTCGCCCAGGGTTTTCAGGGGTGCCAGTGAACCATTGATGGCGACATAGGAGAAGCCAGCCACGATCAGTATGGTGATAAGCCCCTGGATGAGGGAGGAGGTGACCATGCTGCGCACCGACTGATAGGCGGTCTCCTCATCCACCATCATGCCGTAATACCAGTTGGTATTGGGGATTGCGTTGAAGTCAAAGACCTCTTTCTTGCCACTGATCACCAGCTCGTTGATCATGCCGTCATGGGCGATCTGGTTGATGTAAGAAGCGGTCAATTCAGGGGCCAGTGCGGTGGCAGACTTGAGACTCAACGAGGCATCCGGGTGGGCGATGATGGTGCCATTGCTGTCCACCAGCATGGCGTAGGTGCCCTCGGTGGTGACCGCAAGAATGTCCGAGATCAGTGAGCTGATGGATACGTCACCGGCGATGACGCCCTGAGTGTTGCCGCGCTGGAACGGCTCGGCAATGGTGACAATCAGTTGTCCGGTAGAGATATCCGCATAAGGGGCAGTAATGACCAGTTTGCCAGCTGCCATCGCATCCTTGTACCAGGGGCGTTGACGGGGGTCATAACCGGCAGGGAGGTTGGTGGGCTTGCTCTGGATCATCTTGCCATCGGCAGTACCGGCATAGACCAGGTCGAATCCACCTGCATTCATGGATTGGGCCAGATGGCTGATGGGTTCATCCTCTTTGGTGAAAGCCTCCTTGGTGGTGCTGACGATGGCGATACGGGAGTCAACCCAGCGGGAGATCCCCTTGACGTTGGCCATGGAGCTTTCGTCGATGATATTCCAGACCAGCCGCTGGGTTTCGCTGCGCAGTTGCGAGGTGTTGTACCAGACCTGTATCCCGGTGATCACCAGAATGATGACCCCGATAGCCAGGACCAGCTTGTTTTTAATCGATAAGTTCATAGTTACATCCTTGTGAGCGTCAGTCTGAGTGTGTGGAAACTGGTTATTGTTATGTGCCTGTTCTTATCGGCTGAAGTTGAACTCTTTGTATCCCGATCAGCTATTTAAAGTTAGTGCCTAAATCAGAGCTTATCCATATGTGTATCCTTGTCAGGTGGCTACAGGAAACGATCTGGACGATTGGTGAAGATTCCATCGACCCCCATGCTGGCTAGTTTTTCATAATCTTCATGATAATCAACGGTATAAACTAGAACCCTTAATCCGCGTTGATGTGCATCTTCCACCAGTATCCGGTCGACAAAATCCACGTCGCAGTTAAGTGACCAGGCCCCCAGCTCATCAGCAAACAGCGCCAGGTTGAGTGGCAGATTGGCGGTCAGGGCGCCGAGGCGGATATCGGGCCGCAAGGCGGCAAATCGGGCCAGCTCCGGGTGATGGAAGGACGAAACCACCCACTGCTCTGGGGTAAAACCAAGCTCGGCCTCTGCCCTTCGGGTCAGGGATGCCACTGCGTTAGCGGTATCGGCACCCTTGAGCTCGATATGCAGCTCGCAGCGTCCGGCGATAATCTCCATCACTTGCCACAGGGTCGGGATCACCTCTCCCTCACCGGCATCGAGTTGCTCCAGATAGGCTCGTGATTGTTCAGTCAGCACCCCCTTGCCGTTGGTACAACGCTCCAGCCTCCGATCGTGAAATACCCATAACTCGTCATCTGCTGCCTGTACATCCAGTTCGATGGCACTGACTCCCAGCGTCAGTGCTTTTGCCATCGCCTTGAGGGTGTTCTCCGGTGCCAGACCGCTGGCGCCACGATGGGCAATAATCTGCATGTTCTGCTCCTTTTACCTCGCGGATCAGCCGCGGCTCAGGTGAATGTCGATCTGTTGATGGGGCAGGGTAAGTCCCTGCTGCTGCATCTTCTCCAGCACCAGCGAGTGAACCTCGTGAGTGATGGGCATCCGGTGATCCATGTTGTTGACGTAGAGGCGGATCTCGTAGATCAGTGCCGAGTCGGTGAATTCGATCAGGAAGACCTCGGGCGTCGGCGTCTCCAATACCAGGGTCGATGCCTGGATGGACTCTTCCAGAATGCGCTGCACCAGTTTCGGATCCCGGGTCAGGCCGATCCGGATCCGCAGTTTGACCCGGGTGATGGCATCGGAGAGCGACCAGTTGATGAACTGCTCGGTGATGAAGGCCTTGTTGGGCACGATGATCTCCTTGCGATCCCAATCCACTATGGTGGTGGCCCGGGTCTTGATCTTGGTGACGGTGCCGGTGAGATCGCGGATGGTGACGGTGTCACCGAGCCGGATCGGCTTCTCAAACAGAATGATGAGGCCGGAGACAAAGTTGGCGAAGATCTCCTGTAGACCGAAACCCAACCCCACCGAGAGGGCGGCGACCAGCCACTGGGTCTTCGACCAGTCGATGCCGAGCATGGAGAAGCCGGTGAGGGCGCCGATCAGGATCACCAGATACTTGCTGGTGGTCGTGAGGGCAAAGCCGGTACCCGGGGAGAGGCTGAGGTGTTGCAGCAGGGTCAGCTCCATCAGTCCTGGCAGGTTGCGGGCAGTCACCACGGTCAGAATGAAAACGAAGGCGGTCAGCATCAGATCCTGCAAGGTGATGGCCGAGAGCTGCTCGATGCCGCCAATCTTGCTGCTCACCTGCCACACCTCGATATTGCTGAGGAAACTGAAGGCGGAGTTGAGATCCGACCATTGCACCACCACCAGCATGGTGAATCCCAGCATCAGCAGGGTGCGCACCAGTCCCAGCGACTGGGCGCTGATGGTATCGAGATCCAGCTCAGTCTCTTCCACCACGTCCGGGGTCTCGGAGCTGAGCTCGTCATGCCCCTCTTCCCGGCCGCGCTGGGCCAGGATCTCGGCCCGCTTGCTCTTGGCACGCTCGAAGGCGAGGCGGCGGCGCTGGATCAGCATCCAGCGTCTGGCCAGATAGTAGACCAGCAGGCAACCCAGCCCCATCAGCAGGCTAAGCTCCAGCTGGCGCAGCAGGGTGCGCGAGGTATAGAAGTAGCCAAACAGGGCGCCGATCACCGCCAGCAGCGGCGCCAGCATCAGGCTGTTCCAGATGAAGTGGTGCAGCAGATGGGGCTTGGTCATATCGGTCTGGCCCCAGGTGAGCGGCAATCGCTCCCGGTTGAGACGGGCAAAGAAGAGCAGCAGCCAGAGTGCACCGATCATGAAGGCCATCCGGCCGAGGGAGTCGTAGAAGGCGTGCTCCTGATAGCTGTTGGCCATCCCCTGCACAAAGAAACTCGGGATCAGCACCAGCAGCAGGGTGCGAAACTGCCCCCATACCTTTTGCACCTGTTCCCGGGGCCAGCGGAAGTGGTGGATCAAAATCCCCCGCTCCAGTGTCAGATGGCGGGCCATCACCAACGCCAGCAGCAGAAACCAGATCTCGCCAAGGCCGCGCGCCACAGCCACCGCAAACGGGTATTGCCAGGCCCCTTCGAGCAGGCCGCGCACCATCAGCACCATGGCGGGCAAGGGGAGGGCGGCAAGCAGGGAGCGCAGCAGCAAGCGGCTGGTGAGGCTGAATTTGTCCTGAGTTACCTTGCCGATCCGCGGCGCAATATGGTCGCAATAGAGGCTCAGGTGACGGGCCAACTTGAACCAGCTCCAGGCCAGCACCAGCAGACCAATACCGGCCAGAGTGAGGCTCAGCGGGCTGTTCTCGGCGATGGCATAGGGCAGTTGCAACCAGTTGTCCGGGTTGAAGGCCAGTGTCAGCGCGGCAGGAATACCGAGCATCACCTGTGGGGTAAAGGGGCGCACATCCGGCATCCAGAACAGGTGGCTGGCGCTTATTTCGCGGATCTCGTCGATCTTGCTGTTCTGACGGCTGTAGAGCAGTTTGAGGCGGGTCTGCTCCTGAATGAGGGTGTCTGAGGCGTCGTTGAGCCGGGTCAGCAGCTGGCGCCGGGCCTTGAGCAGGTTGTCGAGCACCGCTTGCTGCGGCCGATCGAGCGTCACCTCCTCTTCGGCCATCAGCTTGTCGCGCAGCTGGCGGGTATCCTTGAGCCCATCCTGCTCGCTCTCGTACTGGTACTTGGCCATGCGGGCGCTGACGATGGCGGACTCCAGCTTGTCGAGGGGGAACTGAGGAGGCAGATCGGAGAGTTTGCTGCGCAGGTTCTCGCCGTAGGCATTACTGATCTGCAGCCACTCCAGCTGTTCGCGTACCGAGTTGACCAGCTCATTCAGTTCAAACAGATTCTTGTCGACACTGCGCTGTTCGTCCTGCACCCGCTCAATCTGATCCTCCAGCGTGCCGAGCTGGATGGAGAGCGCCTGATTCTGCTGTTGCTGCTCCAGCAGCAGCGGCATGTCGGTGGTGAGCTGTTTGCGCAGCCGTTCGCTCTCCTCCAGCGCCTGCTCGGTCTTCTCCCTACGCAGCTGGTTCTGCTGGGTAAGCAGGCTGGCTTGCCACTCATCCTCGTCGGCGATAGCCAGATTGAGCTCCTGCAGTTTCAGCTTGCCGAGATCGTTGCGCTGCTGGGCCGAGAGTTGCTCCAGCTCCAGCATCTGGATCCGGTCGGAGAGGCTCTGCTCCTTCATTCTGGTCAGCAGCAGCTGTGCCTCCTGCTGGCGATCCGATTCGCTGCTGAAGCTCAGTCGCTCCAGCTGGCTGCGGGTCAGTTGCAGCTGTTTGCGCAGATCGTCCACCCGCAGGTGATACTCCTGCCCGGTGCTCTCCAGCTGGTTGAGGCTATCCATCACCCCCTGCCGCTCCTTGCGCAGGTTGAGCTGACGGTTGCTGCTCAGACCTATGGCCTGGCGCAGCGCCTCCTCCTTGAGGCTCGCCAGCTGCGGGCGAGCTGCGGGCTGATAGTTGTGCAGGCTCTCCTTGAGGCGCGCCGACTCCTTGGGGTAATCGATGAGGATCTGCTGATAGGCTTTGCTCTGCTCCCGGTAGCGCTCGGCCTCTCTGGCAAATTGCAGCGCCTGCTGGTAGCTCTCCCGCAGCTTCTGGTTTTCCGGGGTATCGCTCTTGGGCACGCTCTGCAACAGGGATTCGGCCTGGGCAATGGCATCATCGGCGCGCACGGCTGGCGACAACAAGATAAGGGAGAGCAGCAAGAGGGTGAGCAGGCGTTGCAACATGAGGCTCGTTTCCGTTCAGAAGAGGTGGCCCTAGCCTAAAACAGGGCAGGGAGGCGGGTAAAGCAGTCTATATTAATGATTCATAACACAAATAACAGGAAGTCGTGCTGCCGTTTCGCTATGATCCCGGCCGCTTTCTCTCCACCGAGTCGAATATGTCAGCTGTTGATCTGGGCACAGCCCCGCTATCTCGCCTTTTCTGGCGTTACGTAACCCCGACCGTGGCGGCCATGCTGATCACCGGCATCTATGTCACCATCGATGGCATCTTCGTTGGCCATGTGCTGGGTCAGGATGGCATGGCCGGTTTGATGCTGGCTTATCCCATCTGCGCCGTGCTCTATGCGGTGGGGGCGCTGATCGGTATGGGGGCCTCATCGCTGGTCTCCTTCTATCTGGGGCAGGGCAACCCGGCCAAAGCCCGCCATATCGTCGGCAATGCGCTGGTGATGGTGTTGCTGGCCTCGGCACTGCTCAGTTTTATCGGGATTCGTTATGGCGAGCCCATGCTGGCCTGGATGGGGGCGGAGGGGGAGATCTTCACCGCCGGGCTCTCCTACCTGCAGGCCTACGCATGGCTTGGCTTCTTTGCGGTGCTGTCGATGGCGTTCAGCTCGCTGCTGCGCAACGATGGCCGCCCCGGATTTGTCACCCTCATCATGGTGGTCGGGGGCCTGCTCAACGTGCTGCTCGAC
Organism: Aeromonas sp. 604176; assembly: GCF_049170755.1. Taxonomy (NCBI): domain Bacteria; kingdom Pseudomonadati; phylum Pseudomonadota; class Gammaproteobacteria; order Aeromonadales; family Aeromonadaceae; genus Aeromonas; species Aeromonas sp. 604176. Next base: position 10,856 of record NZ_JAAKNE010000037.1, on the reverse strand, counting down.
TATCTGCTGATGGTGGTGTTTCCGTTCGGACTGGCCGGGGTGGCGACGGCCACCATGCTCTCCCAGGCAGTGACGGGCCTTGCCTGCCTGTGGCACTTCTTCACGCCGCGCAGCCAGCTGCGGATAAGCTGGGACACCCTGCGCCCCGATCTGCGGCTGATGGGCGAAACGGTGCGCCTCGGGATCTCCAGTTTTCTGATGTACCTCTATCTCTCTGTGGTGCTGGCACTGCACAACAAGGCGTTGCTGGCGGTGGGTACTTCGCTGCATGTGGCGGCCTACGGGGTGATCAGTTACACCGAGGCCTTCTTCTATCTGGTGTTTGAGGGGATCGCCATGGGTATCCAGCCCATCGCCAGCTTTAACGCGGGCGCAGGTCACTGGCGGCGGGTGTTGCGGATCCGCAATCTGGCACTCGGAGTGACGTTGGGGATCGCCCTATCCGCGATGATCCCGCTCTATCTGTGGCCGGAGGTGGCGGTCTATCTGTTTGCTGGCGACAACGCCACCTTGCTGCCGGTGGCGAGCCTCGGGATCTGGCTCTACTTCTGGGGGCTGCCGATGGAGGGCTTGCTGCTGGTGGGGGCCACTTACTTCCAGGCCATCAATCGGGCCCGCATCGCCTCCCTGCTCACCGGTGGCAAGCTGGTGCTGATCGGCGGTTTCTTGTGGGGATTCTCGACCCTGTGGGGCGTGCTCGGCGTCTGGCTGGCATTGCCAACGTGCAGCTCGCTGCTGGTGCTGGTAATGTGGCGGGCGATGCGTCGGGAGTCCGGCGCCCACGCGCTGGCCGGATAGGTAATCGGGTTCGACGTGCAGATAGCAGACAGGCAGCCATGGGCTGCCTGTTTTGTTAGAGGATGTTTTGTTAACGGGCTCTGCCGATTCAGGGCTTGAAGGCGCCGATAAAGATGGCGGGATCGACCCGGGTATCGTTGAGGCTGACGTTCCAGTGCATATGGGGGCCGGTAGCGCGGCCGGTCGAACCGACTCGCCCGACGATGCCGCCACGCGGCAGGCTCTGGCCGAGCTTCACATCTACCTTCGACATGTGGCAGAACATGCTGATGAGCCCCTGACCGTGGTCGACAAAGACGGTATTGCCATTGAAGAAGTAGTTGCCGATCAGGATCACCTTGCCTGCGGCGGGGGACTTGATCGGGGTGCCGGCGCCGACAGCGAAGTCGAGGCCGGAGTGGGGATTGCGCTCCTCGCCATTGAAGAAGCGACGCAGGCCAAACGGGCTGGAGAGGGGGCCGTTGACCGGCTTGTCGAACATCAGGTTGCTCGGCTGGTTGGGGCTGAAGGTCTGGTAAGCCCGGGTCTGCTCCGCCAGCTCGCGGTTGATACGTGTCATATCCTCGGCGAGCGGATTGACCTGACGGCTGTTCTTGAGCTTGATGTGCTGCTCGCGGTAGTGCTTGGGGGTCACGGTGAAGCCGAGAGTACGGCCATCACCTGTGGTCAGTTGCTGGGCGCCGGGCGTGCTTTTCAGAGAGATGCCGACGATGGCGATCCACTGGTTGTCTTCGCGCACCACCAGCACGGGTTTGTCGTGATAGCGGGCCGTGGGGGCAGTGGCAGAGGCGCCAAGAGGGATCACCGCAACGCCACCCGGCACCGGATGGTTGAGCAGGCGACTGATAAAACCCTCGGCCAGGGCTGACTGGCTGGCCAGTAACAACAACAGACAACAAACAACTCTCATGACGATACCACTCGATGTTAAAGCGCCCGGGATGGCGGGATGACAACCCCCCTGTCCGGCATTCGTCGATCACTAAAGGATGATCACGGCACGCTGGCCACGACAGGCGCGGCTGGGGAAGGGGGCAGATTGTGCCTCGTTATGGTCGGGGCAGCCAGAGGCGGGGCGTGGCTGACGCCCCTTTTGTGCATAGCTGCGTCAGGTTTTATGTCGTGGTCGGGCCGCTTCGCCATTGAGTCGCCCCCGCCCTGGCTCTAGAATCGGCTTCCGGCACTGATGCCACCGACACTCCGAGGAGACGATATGAACGGATTACCCCCTTTGCGCACCACACCGGCCCGGTACACGACAGGTCGTGGCTGGCTCTGGGTTCGCAGCGGGTTCGATATCTTCAACAAGGGGATGGGGATCAGCGTAGCCATGGTGCTGGTCTGGTTTATGGTGGGCATGCTGCTGGAGCAACTGCCGGCGGGTGGCCTTATCTCCCAGCTGCTCTACATGGTGTGGGGCGCGGGTTGGGTGGCGGTCGCCGCTCGGGGTTATCGGGGGGAGCCGCTGCAGTTTGCCGATCTCTTCGCCGGTTTTCGCCACAAGCTGACCCCGCTGATGCTAGGCGGTCTGCTGGTGTTGCTGCTGTTCAGCCTGGTTGGCCTCATCTGTCTCGGTCTGCTCTCTATGTGGGGACTGCTCCCGCTGCTGACGCAGGATCCCGAGAGCATGGTGGTCTCTGCCAGCCAGTTGCAACAACTGCTGCTGGTGTTGCTGGTGGGTATGCTGCTCATCATTCCCGTGCTGATGGGGGTCACCTTTGCTCCGGCGCTGATCTACCACCACGATATCGGCATCATTCAGGCGGTACGGCTGAGCTTCTTCGGCTGCTGGCGCAATATTTTTCCCTTCTTCTGGTGGGGGCTGCTCTCAGCCATGTTGCTGCTGTTTGGCGCTGCGCTGCTGCTGGTGGGTCTGCTGGTGGTGATCCCGGCGCTCAACTACTCCATCTATGTGGCTTATCGGGATATTTTCCTGGACGAGAGTGCGCAGCAGGAAGCGCCTCACTCAGAACCATTCGGATTTGAAGCCTGATCAAGGGATCGGAATGAAGAAGGGGCACGCAGCGGCCCCTTCTCTTCATGGTCGGGTTTGAGGTGTGCTTACTCCTGCCAGATGGGATCCGCCGCCATGCGGGCTAGCAGAAAATCGAGGAAGCTGCGCAGCAGTGGCGACATCTGTTTGCGGGTGGCATACACCCCGTAGACCCCGAGGCGCTTGGGCTGCCAGTCGGTCAGCAGGGGCACCAGTTCTCCGCGCTCCAGATAGGGTTGGGCCGAGTAGCGTGGCTGCAGGCTGATCCCTGCGCCTTCCAGCGTTGCTTCCAGCAGCAGGTTGGAGATATTGGCGCTCAGGTTACCGCTGACCGGCACTGACTCGGGACCGTCCGGTCCATTAAACTCCCACAGGCTCTTGCCGAAGTAGGTGTAGGTGAGGCAGTTGTGCAGCGCCAAATCCTGCACCTTGTGTGGCATCGGATGACGGGCCAGATAGGCCGGGCTGGCACAGACTACCGAGTGGCAGGTGCCGAGACGGCGCGCCACCAGATTGGGGTCGAGGTCGTTGGTGATGCGCACCGCCAGATCGATCCGCTCCTCTACCAGATTGACGGTTCTGTCGAGCAGCAGAATGTCGATGGCCGTCCCCGGGTATTGCGCCAGATAGTCGTTGGCAGCCCCGACCAGCAGCGCTTCTGACAGGGAGTAGCTGCTGGTGATCCGCAGTTGTCCCTTGGGGGCGTCATCTCCCTTCACGGCGATCTGCTCCATCTCTTCGCCGAGGGCCAGCATGGCGCGGGCCCGGTTCAGCGCTTCCTCTCCCGGCCCGGTCAGGCTCAGACGACGGGTGGTGCGGTGCAGCAGGCGAGCGCCCATCCAGCTCTCCAGCTCGGCCAGATAGCGTGACACCATGGCGCGCGACATATCCAGTTTCTCTCCGGCGCCGCTCAGGCTCCCCTGTTCGACTACGCTGACGAAGACCCGCAATGCGGTCAGTCGATCCATGTATGGCTCTCTATATGTTCGATAAGTGCAACAGTGATGTGCTTTTTATGCTGTATTTGCACCTTATGTGATCCAATACACTCTGTCCATCAAATGAACCCCCGAATACTTAATGAGGAATAGATGATGAACAACACCCTGATCCGCAACCTGACTCTGGCGACCACCCTGCTGAGTGGCGCCGCACTGGCAGCCCCCCTGAGCGTGACCGTCTATAACCCTGGCGAGAAGGCGATCTTCCCGGTCTCCTCCTCACTGGTGACCGGTGACAAAGAGGCCATCCTGATCGATGCCCAGTTCGACGTACAAAATGGTCAGGCGCTGGTCGACATGATCAAGAAGAGCGGCAAGAAGCTGACCACTGTCTATATCAGTGCCGGTGACCCCGACTTCTACTTCGGTCTGGAGCCGGTCATGGCGGCGTTCCCGGATGTCAAAGTGCTGGCCGACCAGCATGTGGTTGACCATATCAACAAGACCAAGGATGCCAAGCTGAGCTACTGGAGCCCGATCCTCGGCAAGGGTGCACCGAAGAGCCTGACCGTGCCGCAAGTGATGACCGCCAGCCACCTGACGCTGGATGGCGAGAAGATTGAAATCAAAGAGATGAATACCCCGAATGCCTACCTCTGGGCCCCTTCCATCAAGACTGCTTTTGGTGGTGTGCCGGTCTACCACGGGGTGCATGTCTGGATGGCCGACAGCCAGACCAAAGCGGCTCGCAGCAACTGGGTCAAGGCGCTGGATAACCTGCTGGCCCTGAAACCCGAGCGTGTGGTACCGGGCCACTTCCTGGGCACTGCTCCCAAAGGCACTGCTGCTGTGACCTTTACCCGTGACTATGTAGAGCGTTTCGAACAGGAGCTGGCCAAGGCGAAAAACTCCGGTGAGCTGATTGAGGCTCTGAAGAAAGCCTATCCGGCACTGCCGGTTGACGATGGTCTGGCCATCGGTGCCAAGGTCAATACCGGCGAGATGAAGTGGTAAGCCACTGAGCCTGCTTTCCCTGTGTTTTTACCGGGCCTAAGGGCCCGGTTTTTTATCCGAGATTGAAGTGAGAATGAAGATGAGCGAACAACAAACCACCCTCCATTATGTCTATGACCCGCTCTGTGGCTGGTGCTACGGTGCCGCCCCCCTGTTGCAGGCGGCAGCCACCATTGCTGGGCTCAAGATCGAGCTGCATGCGGGCGGTCTCTGGCTGGGTAGTCGCCGTCAGCCTATGGGCGAGGCATTGCGTGATTATGTGCGCCCCCATGATCAGCGGATCGAGGCGCTGACCGGCCAGCATTTTGGCGAGCGCTACTTTAACGAACTGCTGCTGCGCGAAGGGTGTCTGCTGGACTCCGAGCCGCCGATCCGTGCGGTTTTGGCCGTCACGGCCTTGGGGGGGGATGGGTTGGCTATGTTGCACCGGATCCAGCAATCCCACTATCGGGACGGGATCTGGATTGGTGAGCCGGCATTTCTCGCCACGCTGGCGGCAGAGCAGGGGGTCAGTGAAGACGCGTTCCAGCAAGCCTATCTGCAGGCCCCATTGCTGCAACATCAGGCAGATAGCCAGGGCTGGATGAAACGGCTGGGTGGTCAGGGTTATCCCACCCTTGGGCTGATGCACAAGGGGCGGGTCACGCCTGTACGGGTTGCCGATTTTCTGGGGGAGCCGGATGCTCTGAGCACGCATCTGCTGGCTCTAATGACATGATGGCTGTTATTTGAACACGAGACCGCTTCAGGAAAGGTGTCCAGGGCCGATAGGCAAACAATCACAGAAACGGTATGAAATCCTTCTGTTTTCCGGGTGCAGGCTATGCTCTATATGACCATTCCCGGTGGATGTTGCGGGAGTGAAGACTCATTTCAAGGAAGCCCTTATATGTTCAAAAACATGTCCATCGGCCAGAAACTGAGTGCCGGATTTGCCATCCTGGCCTTGTTGGTACTGGGCTTGGCCTGGTTTTCAATCAGCCAGCTGGCAAAGCTCTATGGTGATACCGAAACCATCACGGGTAATTTACTGCCTTCTACTCGTCTGGCGAGCCAGATGCATGTTGCCGTGCTGGATGCGCGTCGTTCAGAGTTGGCCCAGGTCATCGGTGGCCTGAACAAGGATGAGCAAGAGGTAAGCGATCGCACCCTGACCTTCAATAAGGCCAAGCAGGAATTTGAGCAAGCAGCCCAAAAATATGGTGCTTTACCTTTCACTACTGGTGAAGAGAAGCAGGTTTATGAGCAGGTGGTTGCGGCGGGGGCCAAGTATTTTTCGGTACATGACCAGCTGTTAAATGCCTTTGCTGCTGGCGATCTGGATAAAGTCAGAAGTCTGCGCAAAAACGAGACTCGTGCCGCATTGGAAGAGGTTGGTGCCAAGTCTTATCGTTTGCGGGAGATCAATAACGAGATTGCCGATGAGATGGTGAAAGACATTGCGGCCATGTATAGCAATGCCAGAACCATGAGCATTATTGTCAGCCTGGTGACGCTGGCTTTTGTGGTGGTGATTGCCTGGCTGTTGACCGCCCAGATCCGCAATCCGGTGATGGCCCTGCTGGAGCAGACCCGCCGTGTCTCCTCCGGTGATCTTACCTCCCGCATCGATATGCAACAGTTCAACAATGATGAACTGGGGACTCTTGCCAAAGGGTTTGGCGAGATGCAGACCAATTTGCGTACCCTGGTCAGTGAAGTCTCGGGCTCAGTGGTGCAACTGAGTTCGGCCACCGAAGAGATGAGCTCGGTAGCAAGGCAGTCAGCGGCCAACATGAGTGCCCAGCAGCATGAACTTAATCAGCTGGCAACCGCGATGAACGAGATGCAGGCTACGGTTCAGGAGGTTTCTCGCAACACCAGCGATGCCGCCAGTGCCGCCACCTCGGCCAGCGAAACAGCAGAGATTGGGGCCAAGACTGTTAATGACTCTATTTTGCGCATCGAGCGGGTGGCGGGGGCCATCGAGAGCACTGCAGTGGTGATCCGCCAACTGGGCGATGATAGCCGCAATATCGGCATGGTGCTGGAGGTGATCCGCGGCATTGCCGAACAGACCAACCTGCTGGCATTGAACGCGGCCATTGAAGCGGCCCGGGCCGGTGAGCAGGGACGGGGTTTTGCGGTGGTGGCTGATGAGGTGCGTACTCTGGCCAAACGAACCCAGGACTCCACCTCCCAGATCAATACCATCATTGCCGAGTTGCAGCAGCGTGCCGAACAGGCGGGCAGTACCATGCAACAGAGTCAGGAGCTGATGAACACCACGGTAGCTACCGCGCGGGAAGCGGGCGAGTCTATCTCCCAGATCAGTGGCTCGGTCAGCAGCATCTCCCACATGAACATCCAGATTGCAACGGCCACCGAAGAGCAGGGCGCGGTGAGCGAGGAGCTCAACCGTAACGTGGTCAATATCAGTCATGCTTCCGAAGAGGTGGCCGCCGGTGCCACCCAGATGGCTCAGGCGTGCAACGAGTTGAACCACCTGGCTACCCAACTGCAGGATATGGTGCGCCGTTTCAGGGTGTAATCCATCGGCGAGTCAAACAGCCCGATTACCGCGAGGTGATCGGGCTTTTCTGTTTTGGAGGGGCAGCCAGAGAGGCTCACTGCAAGTGGATGACTTGTCCCGCCGGACGATATTGTGCATGCTGATGGCCCATTTTCCAGGCAGGACTCTTGCTGTATGAATCTTCGCGATCTCGAATATCTGGTGGCGCTGGATGAGGAAAAACATTTTCGCAAAGCCGCTGAACGCTGCTTTGTCAGTCAACCCACCCTGAGCGGCCAGCTGCGCAAGCTGGAAGATGAACTCGGGGTCATTCTGATCGAACGTACCTCGCGCAAGGTGCTGTTTACTCCGGCTGGCGATGCCATGGCCCATCAGGCGCGTCGGGTGCTCAAGGAGGTGCGCGAGCTCAAGAGCATCGGTCAGCACTTCTCCGAGCCGATGTCCGGGGAGATCCATATCGGTTTTATTCCGACCGTGGGCCCCTACCTGTTGCCCCGCATTATCCAGACCCTGCGTGAGCGTTTTCCCCAGCTGGAGTTCTATCTCTATGAGGAGCAGACCCAAACCCTGCTCAAACGGCTGGAAGAGGGGGAGCTGGATTGCGTCATTCTGGCCGAGATGCCTGGGATGGAGGGGTTTGGTTCAATCCAGCTCTATCATGAGCCGATGTGGTTGGCGGTGCCTTGCCATCACCCCGAAGCACAGGCCAGACAAGTGCCACTCGGCAATCTCAAGGGCAAGAAATTGCTGATGCTGGCCGATGGCCACTGTTTGCGGGATCAGGCGATGGGCTTCTGTTTCGCTGGCGGGATAGGTGAGGATCAACGCTTCAAGGGGACTAGTCTCGAGACGCTGCGCAACATGGTGGCCGCCGGTAGCGGCATGACCCTGGTGCCAAAGCTGGCCGTACCCGCCGATCATGATGAGGGAGGGGTGAGCTATCGTCCTGTGGTTGACCCTGTGCCGGGTCGTACCATCTCGCTGCTCTATCGCCACTACTCGGTACGTCGCCCCTGTTTCAACGAGCTGGCCGCCTCGATCTCCACGCTGATGAGCAAGCAGTTGGCCCAATAAAAAAACCGGCAGCCAAGGCTGCCGGTTTTGTTGCTGCCGCGAGAGCAGCTTAGAAGATATCGTCGGTAGAGACAGGCCCTTCCACATCGGGGTTGTCGCCACCGTAGACCTGATTGCCGTCCGAACTGGGCGCGGCGTAACGGGTCGGCTCGGTCCCTTCCTTGAAGTATTCGTCGGTTCCGCCACTGGTCGCCAGCAGTCCGGTTTCGCTGTCAATCTTCACCGTCATGATCCCTTCGGGAACCGGCATCTTGTGCTCCGGCTGCTTTTTGAGGGCGACTTTCATGAAGTCGATCCAGATAGGCTGTGCAGCGCCACCACCAAACTCGGCACGGCCAAGGCCACGCTGGTGGTTGTCAAAACCGATCCAGGAAGTAGCTACGATGTCCGGGGTATAGCCGGAGAACCAGGCATCCCGCGATTCGTTGGTGGTACCGGTTTTGCCGGAGATATCGTGACGTTTCAGGTCACGGGCTGCACGCCAGCCGGTACCACGCCAGCCGTTGCCACCCCAGATGGCTGTGCTCAAGGTGTCGGTGATCAGGAACGCGCTCTGGGCACTGATGGTATGCGGGGCGATGGTTGGCGCGAGAGGGGTCTGCGTGCCATCTTGTGCTGCGCCATCAACAGTTGGCTCCGGCAGTGTGCTCTGCTCGGACGCCGTCTGCTGTTCGCAATTGTTGCAGGCAATGGCAGGATTGGCCTGATAGAGGGTGTTCTCCAGGCTGTCGGTGACTTTGTCGATGAAGTATGGGGTCACCAGGAAGCCACCGTTGGCCAGTACCGAGTAACCACGCACCACCTCGAGGGGGGTAAATTCGGCTGCGCCCAGCGCCAGTGACTCATGGGGCGAGATGAAGTCGCGGGGGAAGCCAAAGCGTGTCAGACCGTCGATATAGGTATCCAGACCGATGGCGCGCATCAGTCGAACCGACATCACGTTCTTGGACTTGGCCAAACCCAGACGCAGCGGGGTGGGGCCATCATAAACGGCCGGGGAGTTCTTGGGCTGCCACATGGGCCCTTTTGACGGATCCCACTGGTTGATTGGCGCATCGTTGATGAGCGACGCCAGGGTATAGCCGTGCTCCAGCGCGGTCGCATAGAGGAAAGGCTTGATATTTGAACCGATCTGGCGACGCGCCTGATCGACCCGGTTGAATTTGGATAGTTCGAAGCTGAAGCCGCCAACTACTGCTTCCAGCGCGCCATTTTTCGGGTTCATGGCAACCAGCGCGGCGTTGACGTCCGGGATTTGGGCCAGCAGCAACTCTTCGCCCTCTTCCCGCACCCAGATCTGGGCGCCGACTTTCAGTACATCGCGTGCCGATTTCGGGGCATAGCTTTGGCGGTCGTCGGTAATAAAGGAGCGAGCCCATTTAATGCCGTTCCAGCCCAGCTCTGCTTCCTTGCCATTTTTAAGTACCAGTGTGGCGCTACGGTCACCGAGCTTGGTAACTACGGCCGCCATCAGCGGATCATAAGTGGGTTGCTTGCCAAGGTGGGCCACGATCTGCTCGTAATCCCAAGCTGTTTCGCCTGCCTTCCACAACTGGGCCGTCGGGCCACGATAGCCGTGACGCATATCGTAGGCAAAGACGCCATCCAGCAGAGCCTGTCTGGCGGCCCTTTGGCGTTCGGCAGAGACGGTAGTGTAGACGTGCAGGCCCATGGTGTAGGCATCTTCACCAAACTGCTCTACCATCTTCTGGCGTACCATTTCACCCAGATAGGGAGCGTGCAGGGTCACTTCGGCGCCGTGAAAACGGGCCTTGATCGGCATTTTGGACGCTTCGTCAAACTGGGCCTGGGTGATCTTGCCGGTCTCCAGCATCCGACCAAGCACAACGTTGCGGCGCGCAAAGGCGCGCTCGGGGGATCGGATGGGGTTGAGCATGGAGGGGGCTTTGGGCAGACCGGCAATGATGGCGATCTCATCCAGTCCCAGGTCCTTGACCTCTTTACCAAAATAAACCTGAGCCGCAGCACCGATCCCGAAGGAGCGATAACCGAGAGGGATCTTGTTGAGGTACAGTTCGAGGATCTCGTCTTTTGAGAGATTCTGCTCGATCCGCCAGGCCAGGAAGACCTCCTTGATCTTGCGGATGATGGTTTTCTCATTGCTCAGGAAGAAGTTGCGGGCAACCTGCTGGGTAATGGTGCTGGCACCCTGACGGGCATGACCTGATACGGCCCAGACGGAGGCGGCGCGAATGATGCCGATGGGGTCAATGCCGGGGTGCTCGTAGAAGCGGGCATCTTCGGTTGCCAGTACGGCATCGATCATTGGTTGGGGGATTTCATCCAAGCGCAACGGAATGCGACGGATTTCGCCATATTGGGCGATCAATTCCCCATCCCGGCTGTAGACCCTCATCGGGGTTGCCAGTTTGACATCACGCAGTGCGGTGACATCGGGCAGTTGGGGTTTGATATAGAAGTAGATACCGATGAGGCTGGCAACACCCAGCACAGCACCCAGCATCATGACAATAAACAGGCGAACGAGCCATTTCAGCATGGA